>CAZYMK010000406.1:0-2784 GCA_964648885.1 uncultured Geobacter sp.
CGGTGGCCGAGATCTGTTCAAACGCCTTCTGCACCAGGGAGCGCATCTCCCCCTTGTGCTGCTCATTGGGACCAAAGACATTGTAATATTTCAGCCCCACAACCTCTTGCAGCAGGCCGTGCTGCTGGGCCCAGAGGTCAAACAGCTGTTTTGAGTAGCCATACATGTTCATGGGTCGCAGGCGGGGCAGCAATGCTTCGTCATCAGAAAAACCCAACTCACCGTTACCGTAGGTGGCGGCGCTGGAGGCGTAGATGAAGCGTGCCCCCTGTTCACGGGCATACAGGGCCAGCTTGCGGCTGTACTCAAAATTATTCTTGATCAGGTAGCTGGCATCCCGTTCGGTTGTGGATGAGCAGGCGCCCAGATGGATAACGGCCTGCAGCGGAGCAGTGAGACGCGTGGTGAGCCGTCCCTGGTCAAGCAGCTGCTCAAAGGCATCTTTTTCCAGATAGTCGCGAAAACTGAGGGGTGCCAGGTTTCGCCATTTTTCAGTCAGCCCCAGATGATCAACCACCAGGATACTGCTGATGCCCCGCTGGTTCAGGCTGTGTACTACGGCGCTGCCGATCAGGCCCGCACCGCCAGTCACGATAATCATAGCTCGCTCCCTCCGTTTACATTTACTTATGTGATGATTGCTGAAGAACCAAAGTCTGTCAAATGCAAATGCTGCTGCGGGTGCAGCAGCCTGCACCGCTATGGTTAAAAACCCTGAAAAAGACTGGAAAACCCCACCAGAAGTAGGCTAGTATTCCCAGCCTGTACAAAATTTCTTCCCGGGAGTTGTGACGTGAACTTCTTTCTTGATCACTATCTGCGTCTGAAGATCAGGACCCGAATTTATCTGCTTGGCTTTTGCTACAGCCTCTGCATTGTAATGGCCGTTGGAGCAGGCCGGTCTTTATCGCTCTCATACGCGATCATTACCACAACCCTGTTTGTGGTTGGAGGAGCCTTTTTCTGCGGCCTGCTGTTCTGGTCGGTCAATGATGCCCTGCAACGGATCCTGGGCTATCTGAAAGAGATGACCGAAGGTAATCTGCAGCAAAAGATCTCTGCCAAGCGCAACAATGAAATCAGCGCCATCATCCGCTCCATAGACACCCTCCAGACCGCCATGCAGACCATGATTTCCGGCATCCGCCAGACATCCGACAGTGTAGCCACATCTGCCGGACAACTACGTCATACCGCAGAATCCATTGCTGAAGGGACCGGCAATGCTGTCAGCCAATCCTCCGCCGTAAGTCAGTCTGCCGATCTGATGGCCAGTGTCAGCGCCGAGATTTCAGCCAGCTGCGAAACCATGTCAGCCATGGCAACCGAGGCCGAACAGGTGTCACAGGAGGGGGAGCGGGTCATCTCCGGCATGTCGATAGTAATGGGCAGCATTGAAGGGGTGATGACTGAAACCACCTCAGCCGTCAAGAATCTGGGTTCTACCTCGGATCAGATCGGCGTCATTCTCTCCACCATCAGCGATATTGCCGACCAAACCAATCTACTGGCCTTGAACGCGGCCATAGAAGCTGCCCGGGCCGGTGAACAGGGACGCGGGTTTGCCGTAGTTGCCGATGAAGTACGCAGATTGGCCGAACGGACCACCACCGCTACCCGTGAGATTCAGGAAATCATCACTGCTCTGCAGCGTAACGTCAGGACCGTGGTCGGCTCCATGGAGCAGAGTGCCGACAGCGTCCATGAAGGCGGCGCAGGCGTGCGCCTCTCCTGTGAAACGATCGCTGCCATCCGCTCCAAAATCTGCGAGCTGCGCAATCAGGTCTCCCACGTGGCTTCAGCTGCAGCACAGCAATCAACCGCAACGGCGGACATCTCCGGAAGCATGCATGGTATCGCCAGCGTCATACGTGGTGCAGCAGAAGGTGCTTCTGAGACCAAATCTGCCGCTGCCCGAATGGCTGCTTCTTCTTCTGAGCTGCAGCAGATGGTCAGCAAGTTCAGAATCAACTGAGTTTATTCCCCTACAGGTATCAGCCTGTGGAAAGGTCGGTCATGCGTACATCTATCTGCAGCACGGTCTGTTCCTGTCTCATTCTCTGCATGGCGCTGGTAGCAGGAGCTGCTGATGAGCCGTCTGCTTCTGGCGCTCCCCCCTCGCAACCATCCCTGCTTCAAGTCGCCCCCGGCCTCTCACTGCTCCAGTCCGCACCTACCGTGTTACCGCAAAACACTGCTGCAGCCCGGATCGGCGTGGTTGATCTTGCCAGGGTCTCTGCCGAGTCAGCCCAAGGTAAATCCGCTCAGGCAGAGGTAAAGGCTCGGCAGGCAAAGCTGCAGAAGCAGGTGGACACTCGCAAGAAGCAGCTGGAGAAATTCAGGATTGATACCGAGCGTCAGCTTCCCGGCCTGTCGCCCCAGCAGCGTGAGGCCAAACAGAAAGAATTCCAGAAGAAGGTTGAGGATTTCCAGAAGTTTGGCATGAAAGCCGAGAAGGAGTTGATGGAACAGCAGCAGCAGCAGACCCAGAGGCTGTTTGAGGCGGTCGGGAGGGCAGCTGATGAGTTGGGCAAATCAAAAGGACTGACTGCAATCGTCATTAACCGTGAGCTGCTGTTTGCCGGTCAGTGGACTGAATTGGTTGATCTGACAGCTGAGCTGGTGACGCAGATGAATACAAAGACCGGGGTGCCTGTGCCCTGATGGCGACGGTTGCCGGAACAGCTCCTCAAGCTTCATCTTCCTCGCTTTTCCGGTTTCTCAATTCCATGTTTTTCAAGCCGGTACTGCAGGGTCTTGTAGGAAAGCCCCAAAAGCGGGGCG
>CAZYMK010000407.1:0-2775 GCA_964648885.1 uncultured Geobacter sp.
CCTGGCCCTCTCCCTCAGGGAGAGGGAATGTTTCTGAAGATTAGTTCTAATCAGGTAATCCATTACATTAATCCTGCAGCAACCGTGGAGTGACCCATGTCTCCAGCCCATGACACCTGCAATCTGCAACGACGTGCCTTTCTTGCCGGTATGGCCGCCCTGTTGCTGTTGCCGGGCTTGCCGGGATGCCGTTCCAAAGGCCCCCTGACCATTGCCGCCCATATCTGGCCCGGCTATGAGCTACTGTTTCTGGCCCGGAGGGAGGGATGGCTGCCGGCCGACATAGCCCTGCTTGAGACCGCTGCCGCAACCGATTCCCTGCAGGCGCTGGAAAAAGGCACTGCCCATGCCGCTGCTCTTACCCTTGATGAGGTACTGCAGGCGCGGGGCAAAGGGATTCCCTTAACTGTGGTACTGGTTTTCGACATATCCGCCGGTGCCGATGTTGTCATGGTCCGGCCTGATATCAGGTCGCTGGCAGGTCTGGCCAATAAGCGGATAGGTGTTGAGGATACCGCCCTGGGGGCCTATGTACTCCATCTGGTGTTGCAGCAGGCAGGGCTTGCACGCAGTCAGGTAACAACCGTATCCATTACCCCTGACAAACAGGTTGCTGCCTGGCAACAGGGGGCTTTTGATGCCGCCATCACCTACCAGCCCACAGCGGGCCTGCTTGAAAAAGCCGGCATGGTACCGCTGATCGACAGTAGAAAAATGCCCGGCGCTATCCTTGACGTACTGGCGATCCGCACCGATCTGCTGACCGGATTCCGACCGCAACTGCGCCAGGCTGTAGCAGCCCACTTCAGGGCATTGCAGCATTTAAATACCAACCCGCAGGATGCAGCTCACCGGATGGCAGCACGACTCAAGACAACTACGAATGAAGTACTCACAGGCTTTCGCGGCCTCCATCTGCCCTCTGCTGCTGAAAACAGGCGCTACCTGAGTGGCAACAACCCGCAGCTGGTGAAAACTGCCCGTTCACTGCTGCAGGTTATGCTGTCGGCACAGCTGCTCAAGGCCACAGACAGCCTGAAGGATCTGGCTGATCCCTCCTGTTTGCCTCTGAGTGAAAGTGAGGCCGCACCATGATGCGATGCCTGATCAGCCTGTTGCTGTTTCTGCTGCTGGTTGGCTGCCTGGCCCCCACGGTACAGGCCACGCCCGCAAAGGAGCTGACCCTCGGCATCCTTGCCGTATACCAGAAGGAAAAGATGCAGGCTACCTGGCAACAGATTGCCGACCAGATCTCGGCACGGCTTCCCGGCTACCGCTTGCAGGTCAGGATCATGGACCATGCAGAGATGCAGCAGGCTCTGGATAACCACCAGCTTGATTTTGTACTGACCAACCCCGCCCATTATATTGTACTGCGTGAACAGAACGGACTTTCAGGTGTTCTTGCAACCCTGATCCTGCGGGAAGGGAACAAGTCCCTGTCGTCATTCGGCGGGGTGATTGTTACCCGCAGCGACCGTACCGACATCAACCAGCTGCCTGACCTTAAGGGAAAGAAAATCGCCTGTTCCTCCACTGCTCCCGGCACCTTTGCCGGTTACTGGCTCCAGGCTTACACCATGTTGCAGGCAGGGTTGTCACAGCCTGACCGGAAACAGTTGCTGGTGACCGGGCTGCCGCAGGACAAGATCATTGCGGCACTGCTTGACGGCAGTGCCGACGTTGGCTTTGTCCGTACCGGACTGATAGAAATGCTGGAACAGCAGGGCAGGCTTACCCCGGGCCGTCTCAAAGTCATCAACCGTCAGGACCTGTCTGATTTCCCCTATGCCACGTCCACACGCCTTTATCCGGAATGGCCGATTGTGGCCTTACCCCATCTTGATACAAAACTGAGCGGACTGTTTGCCGGTGCATTGCTGTCTATGGGGCAGGGCAGTCCGCTGCTGCAGAAGGCCGGACTGCAGGGCTTCAGCATACCAGCCAGCTACCAGCCGGTGGAAACCATGCTGCGGGACCTGCGTCTGCCACCCTACGATATGGTGCCGTCATTCACCCTGCTGGATGCCTGGCAGCGCTGGCGCTGGCAGATTGCGGGAGCCATTGCTGCTGTTACAGTCCTGATCGTCTTGATGCTGCAGCTTGTGGTCAGTCGGCGTGAAAAACAGCAGGCATTGGCTGAATTGCAAACAAACGAAGTCCGTCTACGTGAGAGTGAAGGACGCTTACAAGTTGCACAGCACTTGGCTCAGGTTGGAGACTGGGAACTTGTCTTACAAACCAATCACCTGATCTGGTCTGATGAAATTTTTCGTATCTTTGAAATCGATCCAGCTGAATGTAACGCTTCCTACGAAGCATTTATGGATGCTGTTCATCCTGATGACCGCGAACTTGTTAACAAGACCTTTGCCACGTCCGTTAACAACAGAACGTCCTACTCAGTGGACTACCGCTTGTTGACAAAATCCGGAACGATTAAATTTGTACAGGAAACAGGAAAAACATTTTACGACGACCAGGACAACCCAATCCGCTCTATTGGAACGGTGCAAGACATTACCCTTCGGAAACAGACTGAAGAGGCCCTTGCCGCTGCCAAAGAAGCAGCCGAAGCTGCCAACCGGGCCAAAAGCGAGTTTCTGGCCAACATGAGCCACGAGCTCCGCACCCCGATGAACGGGGTGATCGGCATGGCTCAACTGCTTGAGTTTACCCAACTGACCCCTGAGCAACAGGAGTATGTCAACACCATCAAACTCTCGTCAGACAATCTGGTGCAGATTATCAGCGATATTCTGGATCTGTCCAAGA
>CAZYMK010000408.1:0-2764 GCA_964648885.1 uncultured Geobacter sp.
ATGCCACCGACTACGACAGTGAAAACAACTTCGGTGATATCGTTACCGCTGCCGAGTACAAGACTGAAGAACTGCAACGGATACCGGCCGAGATCTTCAAAAAATACTTTGAACCGGCCCCTGGCAAACCCGAGTACCACAAGGTAATCGACCGGATCCGCAACCGGGTCTTTTTCAAGTACAATGACCTGCTGCAGCTACAGCCGGTGGGCTCTGATTATTCGCTGATCGTCTGCAAAAACGTGCTGCTGCACTTTTCCTACGAGCAACGGATTGAGGTTTTAAAGATGTATCATCGTTCTTTGGCACCCGGCGGTTATTTTGCCACTGAAAACACCCAAAAGATCCCCAGTGAAATCAATCACCTGTTTGAGCAGGTCACGCCGGATGCACAGCTGTTCAGGAAGGCGGGATAAGCAAGGTGGAGCGACAGATGGGCTATATTTTTGAATGGGATGCAAGAAAAGCCGCATCCAACATAAGGAAACACGGCATAACCTTTGATGAGGCAACAACTGTTTTTGGTGATACACTTTCTCTTTTAATGTATGATCCAAGCCACTCCGATGACGAAGAACGCTACATTGTTATGGGTGTTTCCATTCGTTCTCGTCTGCTTGTTGTTTCTTTTGCCGATCGGCCGCCAGGGACACGAATTATAGCGGCCCGGCTTGCAACAGCCCTGGAAAGGAAACAGTATGAACAAAAGTAAACCCAAAAAATCAATCTCAAACGATCTGGACACTATGTTGCCGGAATACGATTTTTCAAAGGCTGTACGGGGCGCAACGGCAGAGCGGTATGCAGAGGGAACGAATGTAGTAGTTATCCCCCCCGACATCATGGATGTTTTTCCAAACGCACATGCAGTATCAGAGGCTCTGCGGGCTCTTGCGCCGCTCATACGCCATCAGCGTCAACTGGCATCAAGGGCATGAAACAGGAACTATTATGCGGGTACTACAACTGGCCAGAAACCCGTCAAACTACACCTGCCGTTCGTACCTGCTGCTGGGAGACTGGAACCAGATTGATGCCGTCAACACCCTGATTGATCCAGGGACTGATGGCTACATTATGGATGAGATAGACACCATCTATACCGGTTGCGGCAAGGTACCGGTGGAACAGGTGTTGCTGACCCACAATCACTTTGACCATGCTGCCAGTGCCGAGCTTTTCAAGCGGAAATACGGCGCCACGGTCTATGGCTGGGTGCCGGGCCCCGGTGTTGATGTTCTTTTAAAAGATAATCAGGTAATAAAAGCCGGTGATGACTACCTGGATGTGCTGCACACACCAGGGCACTCGTCCGACTCGGTTGCTTTTTACTGCCAGTCACACAAGTTGCTCTTTTCAGGTGATACCCAGTTACGGATTCGCACCCCTGGCGGCAAGTACACCAGAGACTATGTCAACACCCTGATCACACTGGCACACAAGGAGATTGAACTGGTCTACCCAGGACACGATGACCCTTTTAACCATGATGTCCGCGCAATCATTTTAGATACACTGCAAAACGTCAGAAACAGCGAGATTATCTAACCCACAACCAGATGCACACACCACGGAGGAGGTAACACCATGAACAGTATGAGTCTGAAGGCAAAACTGATGACCGGGTTCATCATCGTTGCGCTGCTGGCCGGCATGATCGGCGGGGTCGGCATGTACTTCATCAAGCTGATTGACAAACTGGATACTCAACTTTTTGTCAGCGGCGCTGAACCATTGGGACAACTGGCCAATATCTCGACCGATTTCCAGCGGATCAGGGTCAATGCCCGTGACATCATTGCTGCCAGCAGTGCGGCTGACAAACAGCGTTATGTCGAGCGGATCAAGGAGCTGCGGGCCAACATCAATAAAGAAGCCGAGGCCTACGAAAAAACGATTGTCTCTGCAGAAGGCAGGGCGCTTTTTGATGAGTTCAAAAAAACCCGTGAAGTCTATGGTCCACTGCTGGACAAGACGGTTGCCCTGGCCCTGGAAGAAAAAGATGCTGAGGCAACCGCTATCCTGCATGGTGATGCTGCCAAGGCCTCCCGGGCTGAACAGGATGCCATTGCCAAACTGGTTGATTCCAAGATCAAGTTCAGTAAAGGCCTGGCTGACGCCAACACTGTTAGCGCTAACCAGGCAACCATGTACATGACCATCCTGATGATCGCCGGTGTAATTCTGGCCATTGGTATCGGCATGTACATAGCTGCCAATGTCATGAAACAGCTGGGCGCTGACCCCAAAGAGGTGGCCGAGGTGGCCAACCTGGTGGGTGCCGGTGATATGTCCCACGATATCAAGCTGGCCAATGGCGACACCACCAGCGTGATGTTCTCCATGAACAAGATGATGGATGCCATCAAGTCACTGGTAAAAGATGCCAGCATGCTCTCAGAGGCAGCCATAGCCGGTAAGCTGGCTACCCGTGCTGATGCCTCCAAGCATCAGGGTGATTTCCAGAAAGTGGTGGCCGGCGTCAACGAGACCCTGGATGCCGTGATCGGCCCCCTGAATGTGGCAGCCGAATATGTAGACCGGATTGCCAAGGGCGATATCCCGCCCCGTATCACCGACAACTACAATGGTGATTTCAACGAAATCAAGAATAACCTGAACGGCTGTATTGATGCAGTCAATGCCCTGGTAGGCGACGCCGGTATGCTGGTCAACGCTGCGGTAGAAGGTAAACTGGCCACCCGCGCTGATGCCTCCAAGCACCAGGGTGATTTCCGCAAGATCGTGTCCGGCGTCAACGAGA
>CAZYMK010000409.1:0-1219 GCA_964648885.1 uncultured Geobacter sp.
CACCGGTCTGACTGCTGGCGGCATTGTGCCCGTCACTGCGGTTAAGGCAAACGGTACCACCTACACCATAAACGGTACTGTATCTGCTGATCTGAAGACGGTCACCGTCAACGGCGTCACCAACTTCTGCTGGTTTGTCATCAAGGCGACCTGGCTGACCCCCACCGGTTCCACCGGTTCTACCGGTACCTAATGGGTTTTTGATCCGCTTGTGTGCCTAATCAGAGGTCTGTTGTAAATCAAAGGGGAGCCGTCGGCTCCCCTTTGCGTTACCCAGGAGGAACGATATGAGAAGGATGATGGGGGGCAGGCTGCTGGTGCTGCTGCTGATTGGCCTGCAGTGGCTGGGTGGTGCGGTGCAGGTTCGGGCAGAAGGTGCGCCGGCGGTGGTTGGTGGTGGGGCTGCGCCTGCAGCTGGCGCAGCAGGCGGTGGCATGATGCTTGCGCCGCTTTCGGCAGGTCCGGCAGCAGGTGGTGGCGGAACAGGAGCTGCCCTGTCCGGTCTGCCGGGCGCTGCAGGATCAACAACTGCGCTGACGGCACCGGGGGTGCAGGGCAGTTCACTGACTGGTCAGTCCGGCCAAGCCGCAGCAGAGGGTAAAACGGCTGGAGATGCTGCCCAAGCAGCCCAGAACACGCCGGCAGCACAATCTGCCACGGCTGGTGAGGCAACGGTTGAGGCATCAGCCACCGAGCTGGCACTGCAGGAGGCAGCCGACGGCAGTCAGAAGGCAAAGCCCCAGGCAGCCCGGCTGGCACCGCTGCAGCAGTTCGGCTACAGTTTTTTTCGGGCCGGGGCCCGTGGTTTTGCAGCGTTGACCGATGTGCCGGTTGGGGCTGATTACATCCTCGGCACTGGTGACCGGATCAACCTGAGCATCTGGGGCAGTCTGGAGGCTAATCTTGAGCTTGAGGTGAACCAGAACGGCGATATCGTGGTGCCCCGGGTGGGGATCATCAGGGTTGCCGGTGTTTCCTACGGCCAGCTGCCCACGGTGCTGCAGGGGCAGTTGGGCCAGTATCTGAAGGATTTTCAGATCAGCGTCACCATGGGGCGGCTGCGGCTGGTCAAGGTGTATGTGGTGGGCCAGGTCAATGCGCCAGGCGACTACAGCGTGCCGGGGCTCTCAACCGTACTGAACGCCCTGACTGCTGCTGGTGGGCCAACCAAAAACGGCTCGCTGCGCTCCATCACCATTAAACGCAATGGCAAGGTGAT
>CAZYMK010000409.1:1229-2026 GCA_964648885.1 uncultured Geobacter sp.
GTATGTGCTGCGGCCCGGCGATTACGCCCTGCAGCCCGGCATGCGGGTTGAGCAGCTGCTGGCACAGGACAACCTGCTGCCGGAGTACTACGGTGAAGCCGGTCAGGTGATCCGCCTGGTGCCGCCCGATTTTCATCCTGAAGTAATCTACTTTAATGTCAAACAGGCCATGGCCAAAGACCCGCAGCAGAACCTGGAGCTGCAGGAGTTTGACACGATCCGGATCTTCTCCCGCTGGGAGATGGAAGAGATGCCGCAGGTGCGGATCAGCGGTGAGATCCAGAAACCAGGGATCTATCGGCTGTTCAGCGGTATGCGAGTGCGGGATCTGCTGGTGTTTGCCGGTAACCTGAAGCTGACCGCCTTTAACCAGAATGCCGAGATAACCCGCACCGATTACAGCGGAACTGCGGTCAAGAGTTACCCGATTACCATCAACCTGGCCAAGGCACTGTCCGGCGATCCGCAACACAACCTGCTGCTGGAAAAGTTTGACGAACTGTATATCCGCAAGATACCCAACTGGTCTGAGGAAACCGAGCGCTACGTGACCTTGAAGGGCGAATTTGTCTTTCCCGGTGTCTATCCGGTCTTCCGCGGTGAAAAGCTGAGTTCGGTGATTGCACGGGCCGGCGGTTACACCGAGCGGGCCTATCTGCGGGGGGGCAAGCTGACCCGTCGTTCGGTTCAGGTGCAGCAGCAGAAGCGAATGGATGAGGCCCTGCAAAAGGCTGAACGCGATCTTATCCAGAAACAGGGATCACTGGCAAGCACTGCTAGCAGCAAGGAGGAGCTTG
>CAZYMK010000409.1:2036-2760 GCA_964648885.1 uncultured Geobacter sp.
AGAGCACCAAGGCCACCCTGGAAGCCCTGAGCAAAAGTATCCAACAGATGCGCGGATTGAAGGCAGAAGGCAGGATCGTGATTCGCCTGGCACCGCTTGAGCACTTTGAAAAGAGCACCTTCAACCTGATGCTGGAAGGGGGCGAGACCCTGGAGGTGCCGCAGCAGCCGAATGTAGTGCATGTGCTGGGCCATGTCTACAACCAGACCTCCTTTGTGCATCAACCGGATATGCCCGATGTGGCGGATTATCTGCACAAGGCTGGTGGACCGACCGCAGAGGCCGAAACCTCTGACATGTACCTGGTGCAGGCCGATGGCACGGTGGTCAGCAAACGGCAGTACTCGTTCTGGAACTTCAGCGGTTTTGGCAGCAGGGATATGCTGCCGGGCGATACGCTGGTGGTGCCGCAGAAGATCGAGCGGACCGCCTGGTTGCGGGATCTGAAGGATATCACCCAGATCCTGGCTAATGTCGCCCTTTCGGCCGGCAGTGTGTATCTGTGGTTCAAGTAGCGGTACGATTGCGATGGCTGCCGGTCGCCCTGCTGACCGTAGCCATCCTGTACCTCTCGCTGGTTCCTTCCCCACCGTCTGACGGGCTGGGCTGGGACAAGGCCAACCATGCCCTGGCCATGGGGATGGTGACCCTGACTGCCTGGTTTTTTGCACGGCCCGCCCAGCGGGCCGTTGCCTTTGGTGCGGTCTACGGCCTGGGGTTGGGG
>CAZYMK010000410.1:0-2753 GCA_964648885.1 uncultured Geobacter sp.
AGAGCGGCTCTACGCCGGAAGAGGCGTTGGCGATCATGGAGATGGTACCGGTGGGGGCAATGGTGGTGACGGTGGCATTGCGCTGGGGTAGCGCCCCCTTCTGGTCAAAGGTCGAACCGGTAAAGTTGGGGAACGATCCCCGCAGCTGCCCCAGTTCACGGGAAGCAGCGTGGCCTTCGTCATTGATGAACTGCATAACCTTTTTGCCCAGTTTGACTGCCTCATCGGAGTTGTAGGGGATTCCCAGCAGAATCAGCATATCGGCCCAGCCCATGACCCCCAGGCCGATCTTGCGGTTGGCATGGGTCATGTCGTGGATCTGCTGCAGTGGGTACTTGTTGGCCTCGATCACGTTGTCCAGGAAGTGGACCGCGTCATGGATCACCTCTTTGAGACGGCTCCAGTCAATGGCCCCTTCGCTGACAAAACGCCCCAGGTTGATTGAGCCGAGGTTGCAGGATTCGTAGGGTAGCAGCGGTTGCTCGCCGCAGGGGTTGGTTGATTCGATCTCACCGACATGGGGAGTCGGATTGTCACGGTTCAGCCGATCCAGGAAGATGATGCCCGGCTCGCCGTTTTCCCAGGCCTGATTGACGATCCGCTGAAATACCTTGCGTGCGTTCAGAGTACCGATCTTGCTTTTGTCGCGGGGGTTGAGCAGGTCATATTCCTCGTCCCGCTCAACGGCCTGCATGAATTTCTCGGTCAGTCCGACCGAGATGTTGAAGTTGTTGAACATCTTCTGGTCGGCCTTGCACATGATGAAATCCATGATATTGGGGTGGTCGACCCGCAGGATACCCATGTTGGCGCCGCGACGGGTGCCACCCTGCTTGATGGTCTCTGTGGCGGTATCAAAGACCCGCATGAACGAGATCGGGCCGCTGGAGACGCCGGTGGTGGTCTTGACCTGGTCATTGGCAGGACGGAGGCGGGAGAAGGAGAAACCGGTGCCGCCGCCTGATTTGTGGATCATGGCAGTGAACTTGACTGCATCAAAAATTTCCTCAATAGAGTCACCTACCGGCAGGACAAAGCAGGCCGACAGCTGCCCAAGCTCCCGGCCGGCGTTCATCAGGGTGGGGGAGTTGGGCAGAAAATCAAAGCTGATGATCATCTCATAGAAACGGTCTGTGAGTTTCCTGATGTCTGCTTGAGGGTCAAAGGTGAGGTCAGGCGCTGCTATGGTGTCGGCAACCCGGCGAAACATGTCCGTCGGTGTTTCAAGGGGTTTTCCGCTTGTATCGCGTTTGAGGTAGCGCTTTTCAAGGACGGTCAGGGCGTTGGGCGTGAGGCAGGGTTGACGGGTGGAAGACGCTTGGGCAGGCATGGTATTCTCCTTTTATCTGGCACTGGTCTGGCAGTGGGTGTGGTTTCAAGCAGGGTGCTGCTGATGCTGCAAGCGGATTGGTGTTGTCTGCGTTGCTTTTGTTGTGATAAGCACAATATCTGGTGTGTGCTTGCGGATAGAACCACAGCATCTATGTCCTGTCAACCTGTATTTTGCGATTACTTACGCTGTTGACGGCAAGGTTTTGAATACAGTCATTTTTTTATTGAATTTACAGCAAGGCGAGAATGTGCTATGAACTTCATTCGTATATTCAATACTTTGAAACTCTGGATGCCGATGATTCCCACGCCGTGGCGCTTGCCTTTCAACCTGTTTTCTTCCATTCGTCTGCTGGTTGCCTGTTGTGGTCTGCTGCTTGCCAGCGGCTGCCAGAAGCTGTTCCATAATCAGGATGCCCTGTTAAAGGGCAGGACTGTGGCCGTCTCGATGTCGGTACAGGATACACCCCCTCTGGCTGCCCAGCCGCTGCCGGTTGCAGAGCCTACTGCTTCGGACTCTGCTCTGCCCCTCCCCCCTCTTGACCAACGCCTTCTGCCGACTCGGCAGCCTGTGCCTCTGGCAACATCACAGTCCCTTGCAGCCGGTTCTGAGCGACCTGCTCGTCAGCAGATTTCCAAGGCAGCCACCGTGCTGACTGAGCGTCTGGTAACCGAGGATCTGGTGTTGCGCGGAACCGTGCTGGTGCAAGGATCATTGATTATTGCCCCGCAATCTACTTTGCGGATTGAGGCCGGGACGACCGTCAGGTTTGCCGCTGATCCGGCAGTGCTGCAGCCTTCCCGACTGGTGGTACAGGGCAGGCTTGTGGTCTCCGGCACGGCGCAACAGCCTGTTTTGTTGGGATCTGTCTATCAGCAGGCCGAACCCGGAGACTGGGGCGGCGTGGTTCTTCTGGGCAGCGAGAAAAAGAACAGTATCGAACATTGTCGTATAGAAGGTGCCCAGACCGGCATCCTGGCGCAGTATGCCTGGCTGAGTGCCAGAGGGTTGCAGGTAACTGGCGCCCTGCGCGGCATTGAACTGCACGGTTCGGAAGGTTCGTTGCAGGGCAGTGCCGTAAGCCGCTGCGATATCGGTTTACGTATGGTAGACAGTGAAGTGGAACTGCGTGACAGTACCATACGTGAAAACCGTCAGGGTGTTGTGGCCAAACGCAGCTCCGGTTCACTCTCTAATGTCACGGTCAGTGCCAATGCCCAGGAAGGGATCGAGTGGGTGCAGGGCCGCTACCGCATCAGCGGCAGTCTGATGGCCGGGAATCGGACCGGTGCCCGCTTTACTGATGCCGACGGACACCTGACCCTTTGTCGCTTTCATGACAACCGTGCCCATGGCGCTGAGTTGGTGGCAGGGCAGGTACGAATCAGGAACTCTTCATTCACCAGCAATGGCGGGGGCG
>CAZYMK010000411.1:0-2744 GCA_964648885.1 uncultured Geobacter sp.
CAGGTTGTTGCCCACAAATGCGCCCAGCGCCGCGATATCTTCACCAGTATTACCCTGGCCTCCCGCACAAAATCAAAGTGTGATGCCATTGCAGCCCAGCTGGGTGGCAGTATAGCCACTGCCCAGGTTGATGCCGACAATGTGCCGGAGCTGGTGGCCCTGATCAAACAGGTGCAGCCTAAACTGGTGATCAACGTGGCCCTGCCGTATCAGGATCTGACGATTATGGATGCCTGTCTGGAGACCGGCGTTGACTATCTGGACACCGCCAATTACGAACCGCTGGATACGGCCAAGTTTGAGTACTCCTGGCAGTGGGCCTATCAGGATCGCTTCAAGCAGGCTGGTCTGATGGCGCTGCTTGGTTCCGGTTTTGACCCCGGCGTGACCAACGTTTACACCGCCCTGGCTGCCAAGAAGTACCTGGATGTGATCGAGGAACTGGACATTATTGATGCCAACGCCGGTTCCCACGGCCAGCCCTTTGCCACCAACTTTAACCCGGAGATCAACATCCGCGAGGTAACCGCCACCTGCCGCCACTGGGAGAACGGCCAGTTTGTGGAAAGCCCGGCCCTCTCCACCAAGCGGGTCTTTGATTTTCCGGAAGCGATCGGCCCGATGAACTGCTACCGTCTCTACCATGAAGAGATGGAGTCGATCGTCAAGCATTTCCCTACTATTAAAATGGCTCAGTTCTGGATGACCTTCTCTGACAACTACCTGAAGCATCTTGAAGTGCTGCAGAACGTGGGCATGACACGGATTGATGAGGTGGAGTTCAACGGCCAGAAGATTGTGCCGATCCAGTTCCTCAAAGCCCTGCTGCCTGATCCCGGTTCCCTGGGGCCACTGACCAAGGGCAAGACCTGCATCGGTGTGATTGCCCGTGGCCTGAAGGATGGTAAGCGTAAGCAAGTGTACATCTACAATATCTGCGATCACGAGGCCTGCTACAAAGAGGTACAGTCCCAGGCCATCAGCTACACCACTGGTGTTCCTGCCGTGGTAGGAGCAATCATGATGCTGACCAAAAAATGGCACGCCCCCGGCGTCTGGAACATGGAGCAGTTTGATCCTGAGCTGTTCCTGGAGGTACTGGGGCCGATGGGGTTACCAACAGTGGTCGTAGATGGCGGCGAGTGGCCTGAGCTGTAGAGACGCCATCTCTGCGCCCTGGCCGATTCAGCCCCTGCAGAGGCTTCTTTGGCGTACTTTTTTGTACGCCTTCATCGCCTCTTTGGTGCCGTCTCAGCCATCATCGCAGACCTGACGTCTCTTGGACGGATTAATTTATGACTGGTATCGATATAGCTAAAATAGCTCAGTTAGCTCCTTCTCCCGCCTATGTGGTTGACCTTGGCAGGTTGCGTCATAACCTTGCCATCCTTGATCAGGTGCAGCAGAAAAGCGGCGCCAGGATCCTGATGGCGTTGAAGGCGTTCTCCATGTGGAGCACCTTCCCGCTGATCAGCAAGACCCTGCAGGGTGTTTGTGCCAGTTCTCCCTGGGAAGCACGACTGGGGCTGGAAGAGTTTGGTCGTGAGGTGCACAGCTTTGCTGCTGCCTTCAAGGAAAGTGACGTGGTGGAGCTATTGGGTATCTCCAACCATCTGGTCTTTAACTCATTCAATCAGTTGGAACGCTTTCGGCCATTATGGGAAAAAGAGCAGGGAAGGGTCTCCATCGGCCTGCGTGTTAATCCGGAGCATTCTGAAGGCCACACTGCTATCTATGACCCCTGTGCCCCTACATCCAGGCTGGGTATTCCGGTTGCTGAGTTTGAAGGACGTTCACTGGCAGGGGTAGAAGGACTGCACTTCCATACCCTCTGTGAGCAGCTGTTTGACCCGCTGGAGAGAACTGCCAGGGTGTTTGAGGAAAAATTTGGTAAATACCTGCAGGGGATGAAGTGGTTGAATCTGGGCGGTGGGCATCATATCACCCGTGACGGGTACAATATTGACGGATTGGTTGAACTGATCCGTTACTTCAAGGGTAAATACGGGCTGGATGTCTACCTTGAACCAGGCGAAGCCGTGGTGATCGGTACCGGTCTGCTAGTCGGGGAGGTGCTGGATGTGGTGAGTAACGGGATGGATATCGCTATCTTGGATATCTCTGCCACCTGTCACATGCCGGATGTACTTGAGATGCCATATCGTCCCGTTATCACTGGTGGCTTTGATCCAGGTGAAAAACCGTACACCTATCGTCTTGGTGGTCCTTCCTGTCTGGCAGGTGATGTCATCGGTGACTGGTCGTTTGAGCAGCCGCTCAAACCGGGTGATCGGCTGGTGTTTGAGGATATGTCCCATTACACCATGGTTAAGACCACCACCTTTAACGGTATTCAACACCCCCACCTCTGTACCTTTGAACCGAAAACCGGTGAACTAACAGTCGTGCGCAGCTTTGGTTACCCGGATTTCAGATCAAAACTTTCCTGAAAAAATCAGCTCTGCTACTTGCGAAACACCCCTTCGGTGGGGTATAGTCCCAAACTGATTTGTACGTCTCCTTAGCTCAGCTGGATAGAGCAACGGCCTTCTAAGCCGTAGGTCGCAGGTTCGAATCCTGCAGGGGACGCCAATAAAAACAAGAGGCTATGCTATTATGCGTAGCCTCTTGTTTTTTTACGAAGAAAAAAGGTGCTGCCGTTGACAACAGCAGCACCAGTCGTAGCAGAGCTAAACCTGATGTATGGCAGACAGCTGCCAGGGGTTGTTGCCAACGGGTCTGCT
>CAZYMK010000412.1:0-2735 GCA_964648885.1 uncultured Geobacter sp.
CCCTGCGTACCCAACAAGAAGACTGCCGGTGTGATCATCGGCGGCGTTATCGCCCCGATCTTCTTTAACACTGCTCAGGACTCCGGCGCTTTGCCGATCAAGGCCGACGTCACCAAGATGAACGACGGTGACGTGATCACCATCAACACCGTTAAGGGTGAGATCAGCAATGACAAAGGTGAAGTTATCTCCACCTTCAAGCTTGCTCCCAACACCATTGCTGACGAGTTCCGTGCTGGTGGCCGTATTCCGCTGATCATCGGCCGCGCCGTGACCGAAAATGCACGCAAGGCACTGGGCATGGGTGAGACCGATGTCTTTACCTTGCCGGTTAACCCTGTTGCAAAGGCTGATCAAGGCTACTCACTGGCTCAGAAGATGGTTGGCAAGGCCTGTGGCGTTACCGGCATCCTGCCCGGCACTGCCTGCGAGCCAAAGATGACTACTGTCGGTTCACAGGACACCACTGGTCCGATGACCGCTGATGAACTGAAGGAACTGGCCTGCCTCAAGTTCCTGTCGCCGATGTTCATGCAGTCTTTCTGCCATACTGCAGCCTATCCCAAGCCGGCTGACGTCAAGATGCACAAGACCCTGCCCAGCTTCATTGCCGAGCGTGGCGGCGTTGCCCTCAAGCCGGGCGACGGCGTTATCCACTCCTGGCTGAACCGTCTGCTGCTGCCTGACACCGTTGGTACCGGTGGTGACTCCCACACCCGTTTCCCGATCGGTATCTCCTTCCCGGCCGGTTCCGGTCTGGTGGCCTTTGCCGGCGCCATGGGCTTCATGCCGCTGGATATGCCGGAGAGCGTGCTGGTGCGCTTCAAGGGTACGTTCAACCCCGGCATCACCCTGCGTGACGCCGTGAACGCAATCCCCTACTGGGCAATCAAGCAGGGCCACCTGACGGTGCCTAAGAAAAACAAGATCAATATCTTCAACGGCCGTATCCTTGAGATGGAAGGCCTGCCAGAACTTACCGTTGAGCAGGCTTTCGAGCTGACCGATGCCGCTGCCGAACGTTCCGCTGCTGCCGGCTGCATCCAGCTTTCCAAGGATTCAGTTGCCACCTACCTGCGCTCCAACGTGGCCCTGATGAAAAAAATGATTGAAGAAGGCTATCAGGATCCCCAGACCCTGCAGAACCGGATCGATGCCGTCAACGAGTGGCTGAAGAACCCGCAACTACTGGAAGCTGACAAGAATGCCGAGTACGCTGCCGTGATCGAGATCGACCTGGCCGAGATCACCGAGCCGATTCTGGCCTGCCCCAACGATCCGGACGATGTCAAGCTGTTGTCCGAAGTGGCTGGTACGCCGATCAACGACGTCTTTATCGGTTCCTGTATGACCAACATCGGCCACTTCCGGGCCGCTGCCGAGATCTGGCGCGGCCAGAAGTTCAACCCGGCGGTCCGTACCTGGATTACCCCGCCGACCCGCATGGATAGCGATCTGCTCAAGGATGAGGCCTACTTCTCGGTCTACAGTGCCTTTGGTGCACGGATCGAGATTGCCGGCTGCTCACTCTGCATGGGTAACCAGGCCCGGGTACCGGACGGCGTGAACATGTTCTCAACCTCAACCCGTAACTTTGACGACCGGATCGGTGATGGCGCCAAGGTATTCCTGGGTTCGGCCGAACTGGGCGCTGTTGCTGCCCGTCTGGGCAAGCTGCCTACCCCGGCAGAGTTTCTGGCGATCTACAACGAGAAGGTTGCCCCGAACAAGGAAAAGATCTACCGCTACCTGCAGTTTGATGAGATGGAAGGCTACAAGTAACCCTGGTTCAACAGCTGTGTCGGAAGCCCCTGCTCAGGCCTGTCCTGGCAGGGGCTTCTTGCTACAGTGCCGGTGGAAGGGATGCCGCTGAACCTGTCCGGCAATACGGTCTCAAGATGCAACAGAATATCAGATAATTAGCCTAAAAAATGGTTGCAGCCCAATCGCCCCTTGTGGTATAAACCTTTCCTCGTTACAGAGCGCGGTTAAAGTATAACTCTTTTATATTAGAGGGATTTTATGACAAAAGCAGATATCGTCGAACGGATTCACCAGAAAATCGGTCTCTCCAAGAAAGAGTCGGCCGAGATGGTTGAGCATGTCTTCGGATTGATGAAGACAACCCTTGAAGAGGGCGAGAAGATCAAGATTGCCGGTTTCGGTAATTTTGTGGTCAAGCAGAAAGCCGATCGTCGCGGACGCAACCCTCAGACCGGTGAGGCCATCACCATTACTGCACGGCGCATCCTGACCTTCAAGCCCAGCCAGGTCCTTAAAAACAGCATTAACGGCGAAGAGTAGCCGGCTTACCCGGCAGTCCTGGTATGCTTTTACCCGGTATCCCGGACAAGACCTACTTCAAGATCGGTGAGGTCGCCCGTATCACCGCCGTAAAGACTTCGGTTCTCAGATTCTGGGAAACGGAGTTTCCGTTTCTCTCTCCTGAAAAAAGCTCCACCGGCCAACGACTCTACACCAAACAGGATATTGCCCTGGTACAGCAGATCAAGCAGATGCTGTACCAGGATAAATACACCATCGAAGGGGTGCGCCAGAAACTGGCACCCCGTTCATCCTCACCATCATCTTCCGCTGAACCTACCTGCCCCGATCATGCGCAAGCGCTGCTCCGTGAAGTCCGTCAGGCATTGCTGGCAATCAGGGCTGGATTGTAAGCTCAAACGGTTTCAGCCGATGCCCCCCTGCGTTCTGCAACGATGACCAGTTTGCTG
>CAZYMK010000413.1:0-630 GCA_964648885.1 uncultured Geobacter sp.
GGAGCGGGTCAGGATAGATTTCAGCAGGATTCTTGCCTGCTATCGCCGTCTGGCCACATACCATGATTTTATGATCGTTGAGGGGGCCGGGGGGCTGATGGTGCCGCTCAACGGAGGATTACTGATTGCAGATCTGGTCAAACAGCTGGACCTGCCGCTACTGGTGGTTGCCCGTCCAGGGCTTGGCACCATAAACCACACTGTCCTGACCTGCTTTGCGGCCGGTCAGATGGATATTGAGGTCAAAGGGGTCATGGTCAACCGTTTTCCTGCCAATCCCGGCCTTGCCGAACAGGGGGCATCCCATCAGATCGGTTCCCTTTGCGGGTCACCGATCCTGGGGATCTGGGATAATCTGCCCGGTGAAGAGGAAGAGATTGTGGAACGCCTGGCTGAGCAGTTTAATCGTGATCCCAAGAGTGACATTATCCTGCGGGTGCTGGGAGGTGTTGAAGACAGCAGCTCTTGCGCAACAACGGCTGAAGGGTGTTCTTCCGGATCATGCTGCAGCGGATGCGGCGTGTAGTTCGCCGGAGAGGATGATTACCCCCTTTTTTTGAAACCCTTTGTCCTGATAGCGCTGACAGCCGCCAGCACCTCTTCCGCTGGCATGGGGCGTGCGTACAGATA
>CAZYMK010000413.1:640-961 GCA_964648885.1 uncultured Geobacter sp.
CTGACCCCCAGGCTGCGGAGTTGTTCAAGGATGGTGGTGGCCGCCTCCGGGTTGCTGACCAGGGCGCTTTCGGTCAGCTCAAGCTCCAGGCGGTCAGGCTGGATGCCGGTCTCGTCAAGGATGGCAGCGATCTGGTCGATAAGATCAGGCGCGTTAAACTGTACCGCAGAGAGGTTGACCGCCATGGCAATGTCAAGCCCCTGCTGTTTCCAGACCACCTGCTGCCTGCAGGCGGTACGCAGCACCCATTCGCCGATCGGGATGATCTGCCGGGTTTCCTCTGCAAGCGGAATGAACCTGACCGGCGATACCGGCCCAAAG
>CAZYMK010000413.1:1189-2720 GCA_964648885.1 uncultured Geobacter sp.
CTTCAGCCGTTCATGGCTGCTGCGGTTCAGTTCGTCCGAATAAAAACGGTAGGTATTCTTCCCTTCTGCCTTGGCGTGGTACAGGGCGATGTCGGCATGCTTTGCCAGGGTATCCCCGTCGGCAGCGTCCTTGGGGTACAGGGCGATGCCGATACTGGCCGTAACCACCACCTCTGCACCGTCAATCAGCACCGGGGCCCCGGCTGCTTCAATCAGTTTTCCGGCTACATATGCCGCCCGCTCGTCATGCTGTATGTCGTGCAGGATAATGGCAAACTCGTCCCCTCCCAGGCGGCAAACCAGGTCATCCTCCCGCAGCAGGCCGGTAAAACGGGCTGCCATCTCCTGCAACAGCTTGTCCCCGGCCTGATGTCCCAGGCTGTCATTGATATTCTTGAACCGGTCAAGATCAAGGTAGCACAAGGAGACACTGCTGCGCAGACGATGCGAGCGCTTCATGGCCAGCAGCAGGTGATCCTGCAGCAGACGGCGGTTGGGCAGGCCGGTCAGAGGATCAAAGTAGGCCAGTTTCTCAATGGTGGCTTCGGCGTTTTTACGTTCGTTAATGTCTTCAACATTGGCAATAAAGTGGGTGATTTTTCCCAGTTCGTTCCGTAGTGGCGAAATGGAGGCGATGGACCAGTAGACCTCACCGCTTTTGCGCCGGTTCAGCAGTTCGCCCCGCCATTCGCGCCCACTCAGGATCGTTGTCCAGAGCTCGGCGAACACCTCGGAAGGTGTGCTGTCTGATTTGAGAATGCGAGGGTTTTGCCCCTGTGCTTCCTCACGGGTATAGCCGGTTACGGCGGTAAATTTTGTATTTACATATTCAATGCTGCCGGTCACATCGGTGATAAGCACTGCAGAGGCGCTGTTTTCAAGACCGTGGGACAGCTTGCGGATATGGGCATCAGCGCGGCGGCGTGCCGTTATGTCGCTGAACGCCACCACCGCACCCACCAGTTGATCATGCTCCAGCATCGGGTCACTCGTGGCAGGTATAGGAGCTTCCGTCAGCATGGCTGTGGTGGCACAGTTGATGGAAATTCCTGCCGATCAATTGCTTGTCATCGCAAAACCCCAGCATCCGCACTGCAGCCGGGTTGGCAAGTATGCAGTTCCCCTCCACATCAACGGCAATAATCCCTTCGGCAACCGAATCAAGCAGCAGTCTGATGCGACGCTCCTGGGTTTTCAGCAGTTCATCTCCCTTGCGCAGGGCGATGCTCCGTTTTGCCTCAAACAGCGCCGGCGCGAGGATCAGGATCTTGTCCTCCAGTGCGGCATCCCGTGCGAGGCGCAGGGTGTTGGGGGCTGGTCCCAGCACCAGATCAACATCGCCGGCCAGCAGGTTAAAGAGCATCTCCTGCAGGGAACGGTACTGTCTGGCAATCGGTATCCGGTCGTTCTTGAGACGGTCTTCGGCAGCGCTTCCCTTGATGACGCCGATCTTCATACCGGGCTGGTAGCCTGTATGCTGCGTGCCGTTGCGGGCTATCCAGGCAATGGGGGTCACCTCAACCGGTCGGGT
>CAZYMK010000414.1:0-2704 GCA_964648885.1 uncultured Geobacter sp.
AGACCGCGTCCATCAAGCGCTTCTGCTTGCTGTGCAGGCGGTTTAAGGCATGGATGTAGGCCTTGGCTGAGGCCACGATGATGTCGGTGGAGGCCCCTTTGCCCACCACGGTGTGACCACCCTCTTCAACCCGAACGGTTACTTCACCCTGGGCATCGGTGCCGCCGGTGATGGAGCCGACATTGTACTGGGTCAGCTTGGCCTTTGATTTGGTCAGTTTGCGGATCGCCTTGAAGGCCGAGTCCACCGGACCGTCACCCAGTTCGGCCGTGCGGACCGGCTTGCCGTTAATCTCCATCTGCACGGTGGCCGTAGCCACGGCAAAGGAGCCGCAGGTGACGGTGATATGTTCCAGCTTGTAGCGATCCTCTTCCCGTGATTCATCGGTAACAATCGCATCCAGATCTTCGTCAAAAACCTCTTTCTTCAGATCAGCCAGGGCCTTGAATCGTTCAAAGGCGCGGTTGAGCATTTCATCATCCAGATCATGGCCCAGTTCTTCCAGCCTCTTTTTGAAGGCATGACGGCCAGAGTGTTTGCCCAGCACCAGGGAGCTGGCGGTCAGGCCTACCGATTCAGGGGTCATGATTTCGTAGGTGGACTTGTCCATCAGCATGCCGTGCTGGTGGATGCCTGATTCATGGGCAAAGGCGTTGGCCCCCACCACGGCCTTGTTGGGCTGCACCGAGATACCGGTGATGGTGGAGAGCAGGCGGCTGGCCGGGGTCAGCTGCTCGGTGACAATGTTGGTACTGAACGGCAGGATGTCACGACGGGTACGCATGATCATGACAAACTCTTCCAGCGAGCAGTTGCCGGCCCGCTCACCGATACCATTGATGGTACATTCCACCTGACCGGCCCCTGCCTGGACCGCAGCAATGGAGTTGGCCACCGACAGCCCCAGGTCGTTGTGGCAGTGGACCGAGATAACGGCCTTCTCAATATTAGGCACGTTGTCCTTCAGATACTTGATGATGTTGTAGTACTCAAAGGGGATCGTGTAGCCCACGGTATCGGGGATGTTGACCGTGGTGGCGCCGGCAGCAATGACCGCTTCTACCACCTGGGCCAGAAACGGCAGGCGGGTCCGCACCGCATCCTCACAGGAAAACTCGACGTTAGGCGTGTACCCGGCAGCCCGCTTGACCGCCTTGATGGCGTTTTCCAGCACCCGCTCCGGCTCCATCTTCAGCTTGTATTTCATGTGGATGTCAGAGGTGGCAATAAAGGTATGAATCCTTCCTTTCTCACCGGCGTACTTGAGCGCCTCCCAGGCACGATCGATATCTTTGTCGCTGGAACGGCACAGGCCGGCGATCTGAGGCCCCTTGATGGTCTGGGCAACTTTTTTCACCGCCTCAAAGTCACCTTCAGAGGCGATCGGGAAACCGGCCTCTATAACATCAACATTCAGTTTCTGCAGCTGCTTGGCCACCCGCAGCTTCTCTTCAATGTTCATGCTGTTGCCGGGGGCCTGCTCACCGTCCCGCAACGTTGTGTCAAAGATCTTGATAACCCTGCTTTCGTCCTTTGCTGCTGCTTTTGTCTTTGCCATCGGTCCACCTCCCTGGTGTGTATGCTGAAAAATAAAAACGCCTCCGCCCCGTTGCAGGGACGGAGGCGTGTCGCTTCCGTGGTACCACCCTACTTCATTCGCTTTGGTCAGCGAACCTTGATTGATCCGTAACGGGGATAATTCGTCTCCGGTTACTGCTGGTTCACCGGAGCGGCTCCAAGGCGAGTTCACAGGCTCAATCCACCGGTTCGCACCACCCACCGGCTCTCTCAAGGATCTACCTCTGCTACTACTCCTCTTCCCAGCCTTTACAACTGTGAGGCACATCATAAAAAGACCGGATCAGTCCGTCAACTGTTTTGTTTTTCATGCTTGGTGTTTAGAGCTATCAAACAGATGGCAGCTCCTGTGGGAAAAGCGTAAAGCCTTCTATGTGGGCTGCATCACGCAGGCGTTTGTCCAGGCAGACGAAACCCAGATCCTCTGGCCTGTTTGCGGACCACACCAAGGCCGCAGCCAGTTGTAAGGTGTCAGCGGCCCGTAACGGATGCCGCAGCAGCAGTCGCCGTGCCGTTGCACGGACCTCTTCAGAAGGCGATATTTCTGTACCGCTCTGGGCGAGCAGGTCCACGAGATGACGAACCTGCAGTTCATCATTGCCAGATATGACGCCTTCCCGCCGTAATCGAGCAAACGATGAGCTGCATTCCACCGGTGTACCCCACCAAAAGGCCAGTTCTCCATCTTCATGGGCCAGCAGGCGCATGGTTTCAGAATGCGGCTCTTCAATACACAATGGAATAATGGCGGAGCTGTCCCAGAACCTCATCGGCCATCTTCCCTTTCAGTGAGTAACGCAGCCAGTGCGCCACCACGTCGGTCCTGCGGTCGTGAAGCCTTCCAGAACTCTTCCGTAATGCCGCCGCTTCCCCTTTTTATCATCCCGGCCCGTTCAAGTTGCATCATACGGGCAGTCATTGCATCTTCAGTTCGTCGTAGTGGGATTATTTTGGCAATCGGCGTGCCCCGGTCAGTAATCAGGATCTCTTCTCCTGACTTAACCTTTGCAAGGTATTCGCTTGCAGATGCCTTCAACTCTGAAACAGCTGCAGTTTGCATATGGTCATCTCCTGATGACTAATATGGTCATTTTAGGGTGGGCTGTCTACTCTTTTTCGGATGCTT
>CAZYMK010000415.1:0-470 GCA_964648885.1 uncultured Geobacter sp.
CCTTTTTGATTTTGAAGTTAAACTAAAATATATATTGTGAAAACCATGTAAACAATTTACAAATATTTTGCGGTATTATATAAACAATCTGTAATGTAAATTATAGGAATTTTTACATCATTTATATTCTGTCTGATAATAACATCCCTCACTTCGAGAAGGCCGGCAAGCTCCCCACCTTTAACAGAGACCGGAGTTTCCGATGTTTTCCAAACAACATCAAACATCCCGTCGCTATAAGTCAGTTCTTCGCCTCTAGCAACCAGGTCAACATCACGACCTTCACCAATATCCACGCCAATGTAATTGCACTGCTGAAAGAACTGGCGAATAGAGCCGTTGATATTAAGACTGCCTATTTCTAAGACATTCGTTCTTACAAATAACTCTGGGAACTTTTGGCTTAGTTTTGCTACAAAATCTATTTGTTGCGGGTGACTCATCAGCGGCACTTCCAACGTCGCATAGAT
>CAZYMK010000415.1:568-1774 GCA_964648885.1 uncultured Geobacter sp.
ACGTTCAGAGTTCTTAGACTTGCGTACCACGCCAGCCATACGAGCGCAGAAAGACTTACGTCTAGCGGCCTCACCTTTGCTTGGCTTACTGCTAGTCACTGGTGCGCGAAGATTGCTGCCTGTTTCACGGTTGTACTTCTCTCTGCCCTTCTCAGTCAGGCCAGCACCGCGAGAGACCGATAGCTTCTCGCCACGACCTACTGCCAGGCTTACACCCTTCTTAGGCAATTTGCTCACCATTTTGCAACTGCGCCAATGTCATGCCGCCTGTGTATTGGAAGTGAGCCATTTCTTTAAACGTCTTCCATTCCCATGCCCACTCAAGACCAGCTTGCTTGCCCAGATCACCAACTTTTTGCCACACAGGATTCTTTGTATCCCAGCATGGCTTACCGTTAATCAATGGAACAACATCAATCGCGCATCGCCAGTTATGCCAGCTTTGGCCTCCTTTGGCATTTGTAACTTTGTTGCCAGGAGACGTTCTGCCTTGAGCATATAAAGCATTTTGGCTTTCATGGTCACGGTAGGTTGATGTTATTAGCAAGTCGATATTATTTTCTTCGCACAATGCTTTGAACTTGCGAACTCTCTCCTGAACCACGGGAAGCAAGTCTTCTATTTTGCGGGAGTTAATCATTTCTTTGCTTTCATATCAATAATCTTTTCAAGCGTTCTACCACCAAAGTAAAAAGACATAACTAACATTCCCCATTGACCAAGCAGGACAACAAAAGATTCAGCAATATCAACGACCGACGCATCAAGGATTGCCAGCGCCAGATAAGCCACCAGAATATAAATCAGAGTCAACGGACGAATGTTCTTAGACAGCCAGCTATCGCTTGCCATATCCGCTTGCTGTCGCAAAGTTAAATTGTCTTGCTCGGCTTTGTAAAGCTCGGTGTCGTTTGCCATCTTAGCAAGCTCACCATCTTGAGCCATCTTCGCCAGCTCTAATTGCGCCTTTGCCTTTTGTTCAGGGTCAGGGATTAACTTGTCAATAAGTTTGCCGCCAATGCCTAGCAGCGCGTCCAGTCCAAATGGCATATTAGCCTCCTTGTTGAATCATCCAACGCATCACAAAAATAAAACCAATACACAAACCAACAATCACAATGCCAGCCAAAACCGTCTGCACCATTTCAACTCGCTTTGCCATAGCGCGACGCTTCTTCATTGCCGCTGCTTTTTCTTGCAATCGCT
>CAZYMK010000415.1:1820-2683 GCA_964648885.1 uncultured Geobacter sp.
GACGTTTGGCCTCTGCTTTGGCCTCCCTGTCAGAGCGCAACTCTCCCATTCTTTGCCAGAACTCATCCCACATTCCAGCTTCTTGAAAGTGATAGATAAATATGTGCTTAATGTCATCGTAGTATTGCTTAATCTGCCGGTCAATCGCCATTAGCTCCATGACGTATTCAGCATCCGACATATGATCCGCTACGGTTTCACCACGCTCTATCGCTTCCTCTTGCGAGGCTTTTGCTTCTTCTAACTGCGCCCTGTTAGTTTCGTATTTACCAGCCGCTGAGAAAAACTTTTTCACAGGAGAAAGCGATTCAGCCAAGTTCTTTCCTGATTCGACGCATTCATTGATGCTATCGAATGCTTCTTTGGCTTCGTCAGCAGCGGCTTTAATGCCGTTGACCACTAACTTTACGCCTTGTATTGCCAGCCCAATAGTTACAGGGTCAATCATTTTCTTGTTCCTCTTACACTACAGACCTTCCCCTGGAGTAATGTACAGTTTTGCATTATTATGCGGAGCAATAATGCGTACATAGACTGTTTTGGTAGCACTGCACTGTGGCCCTGTAAATACTTTCTCTGTGTACGGCGCTATTGCAACTACTGCCGTACCTGTTTCAGTTGGAATCTCAGCAGTAATATTTGCTGTTTGACCGTAAGCGATAAACACAGGATCGTTTTTGTCTGGATTAAAGACAAAGTATTGGTTGACCGGACTAACAGCCGTAATAGAAACGACGTTTCCTTGATTATTAGCGGATGCGGCAACTGCAACCACGCAGTTACCCATAGGCTGAAAAGCAATGTTATTAGCCATCAGTAGCCTCGCTTCTTGAACCCCGTCACTCCATTGGTGGTGGGAGACT
>CAZYMK010000416.1:0-2681 GCA_964648885.1 uncultured Geobacter sp.
AAAACGATTCACTAAATTCACATGGTAAGTGTCTCAAAGTCATTGACACATTCCGGATCAGATCTGAGTGTCATCTGAAAAAAGAAACGAGCCCAGTGAATTAAGGCTTTTGAAAGCGAACCACACCGATTTATAGCGTTCTATTTGAAGCGAGCTTGCTCAAGAAGGTTCATATAGTGCTGTTGAGGTGTTTGCCGGTTGATAGTGCATCAGTATGCGTTTTGGTAGTATTTAACATTCATCCTGAAAGTGCCGAAAAGAATACTGCACTCTGAAGAAAGGAGGGTTCTACGATGAGTCAATTCTTCGATCAAAGCTCAGATGCCATTTTTGCAGGGGCTTTAGCTGCCCAGTCACAGCGGATAAATCTCGCAAACTATGCTATTCAGCAGGCTGCCCGCTACCTGCAAAATGACAACCAGGATGCCGCCCTGAAGGAATTCAGGAAAGCGCTGGCCTTTGACAGCGAAAACTACACAGCCCACAAATATATCGGCAACATCTATCTCTCCCAGGGCAAGACCAAAGAGGCAATCAAGGAGTTCAAGGAGAATGTGCGGCTGCAGCCACTCTCGGTCAATGCCCTTGTGGACTTGGGTAACGCTTATGTGCAGGATAAAAGCTATGGCGAGGCAGAGAAGAACTTTAAAAGCGCGGCCCGGATGGATCCGCTGAACCCGGTGCCTGACTACACCCTCGGTCATGTCTACTTGAACACTGACCGGATGAACGAGGCAGAAGCCCAGTTCAAGAAGGTCCAAAAGATCTCTCCTCGTGACGGCAACGTTTACTACAGTCTGGGCATGCTCTACAACAAGCAGGGACGGCACGAAGAGGCCGTCAAGAATCTGGAAACGGCATTACGGTATAAACCCAAGTTTCCTGCCGCCAATTATGAACTGGGTATAGCCTACAACGCCATTGGCGAACGAGACAAGGCGCAGGCCCAGCTGAGCATTCTGAACAGTTCAGACTACAATCTTGCCAAAGATCTCAAGTTTGAGATCAGTAAACCCAAGATTGTTTCCATGGATACCTCAAAAAGTGGCGGATTTACCGAGTTGCTAAGGGCAGGTACGCCGCTCTGGTCCCTGGATCCGGCCTTGATGGCACCGGACAGCTCCAAAGAGTTCTCCATAGCTTTTACGTTCTCTGAAAAAATGAACATTGCCTCGGTCACCAATCCGGCTAATTGGTCCATCACCCGAGCCAAAGGAGGAGAGGCCGGTTACTACAACAACACCATGCCGGTCGGCTCGCAAGAGGTTTCAATCCCCAAATTTCCCCTGTCGGTTACCTACAACGACCTGACCCAGGAGGCCACCATCAAGTTCCGTCTGAACCAGAATGCCGATGGGACTGCAACCATAGACCCCGCTCACCTGGTATTTTCATTTAAAGGGAAAGATGCATCAGGACGCAGCATGGACAGCGCCGCCGACGAAATAAACGGCTACGCACTGAAAGCTTTTTAACTAACCACCATTATCCGTGAGAAAATTTGATACAAAAGGAGCATGCTGTGACAACCAATCTGCTGATGGAATCTGCAGTACATGACGAAAGGGCGGTCTACGACCGCCTTTCAGCCTCACTGCAGTCGCTTGGCAACGATATGGCCATACTGCGGGTCAAGGAGTTTCTGGCAACCTTTCCCTCTTTTGCTTTGGCTCATAATGATCTGGGAGTGCTGCACCACCAGTCAGGTAACCTCACTCTGGCCTTGGCCCATCATGAAAAGGCCTCACGGCTGCAACCGGATAACATCCTGTTCCGAAAGAATCTGGCAGATTTTTATGCCGTTGAGCTTGGTTGGATTGAGGATGCGGTGGATATCTATCTTGAGGTGGTCAGGCGCAATCCCCGGGATACTGAAGCGCTGATTGCTTTGGGGCAACTGGGCTCGGCCCTGGCAGGCAATCGCACCCTCGTAGCTCCACCTCTGCGTCCGCAGCTTGATGGTGTACCGGTTGCTGAAGCAACGCCGGTGGTACCGGTTTTTCAGCCGGCTGTCCTACCGATAAAGACTGATCAGGAGCTCTACCAACAGGCGCAGGAATTCCTGCGTACCGCCAACCGCTCAGAAGCGGCAACTCTGCTGCAGCAACTGGTTGAGCGTAATCCTGACAATGCGCTGTACCATAACGATCTTGGTGTTGCCCGCTATCAGGCAGGTGATATTGCCGGAGCCCAGGCCGGCTATGAACAGGCAACGGCCCTTGAGCCAGGCAACAGCCTCTATGTGCGCAACCTGGCAGACCTTTACTTTGCCGAGTTAGGTCGTGCCGATGACGCCATCCGTTTGTATCTGGAGCTGCATCGCAAGAATCCACGCGATGTCGAGACACTGATCAGTCTGGGGCATATCGCAGTTGCGGTCGATCGCATTGACGAAGCAAAGAGTTTTTATCGTCGAGCACTGGAGATAGAACCGTGGAATCAGGAGGCCCGCCAGGCCCTGGCCCGCCAACCGCAGAATCTGTATCAGGCACCGGTAGAGACGGTTACGCCGACGCCGCTGCCGGTCAAGTCGCCGGAACAGCTGGTGGCCGGTGCCCGTAGTCTGCTTGAGCAGGGGCAGGCCGAAGAAGCACGGCGACTCTTGGAACAGGCGGTTGCCGACAACCCCCGCTTTGCCGTTGCGCATAATGACCTTGGTGTTGTCGCCTGCCAGCTGGGTG
>CAZYMK010000417.1:0-2658 GCA_964648885.1 uncultured Geobacter sp.
GCGACTGGCCATCTCAACCACCACTGCACTGGGGGCCGATACCGCACAGGAGTTTTCCTCCCGCTTTGGACTGCCCTTGACTCAGGCCTTCGGGATCATTGAGATCGGCCTGCCCAACATAAATATGGAATACCGGCCCGAGAAGGCGGCATCGGTGGGCAAGTTGCTACCGGCCTACGAAATCCGCCTTGATGATGTGGGGCTGGGGGATGAACTGCGGGCGATCCGGCTGCGGGGTAAAGGTTTTTTTGATGCCTACTACAATCCTTGGAAAACCAGGGCAGAGGTGATGGAGGAGGGCTGGTTTGCCACCGGTGACCTGGGCTCATTTGATGCGGATGGTTACCTCTGGATTCGGGGGCGTCAGAAAGAGCTGATCAACGTGGCCGGCATGAAGTTCTTCCCCCGGGAGCTGGAGGAGGTGCTGGAGACCCATCCTGCGGTGCAGGAGGCCTGTGTCTACCCCCATCGCCATGAACGGATGGGAGAACTGCCCCATGCACTGGTGGTGCTTGCGCCGGACTTCCCGGTCAAACCATCGGTTGAGGAACTGCAGCAACATTGTGGACGCTCGGTTGCACCGTACAAGATACCGGTGGCAATCCGGTTTGTTGATGAGCTGCTGAAGACAGTCAGCGACAAGATTATCAGGGATGAAGAACGAATACTGCAGCATATTACGCCCAAGGAGGAACAGCTATGACACTGGCCGATGAACTGTGGGAGTATCTTCAGGAGAAATGCCTGTCCGGTGAATATCCGGATGAATTTGACCGTGAGGATAATCTGATTGACAGCGGGGTGCTTGACTCACTCTCAACCCTGAACCTGGTATCGCATCTTGAGGAAGAGTACGGCATAAAGATCAAGTCAGAGGACATTAACCTCGAAAACTTTGGCACGGTAGATCAGCTGGCCGCGCTGGTGGAACAGAAAAAGGCGAGCCTGGCATGAATGCAGAACCGGTGGTGCCGGGGCAGTCCTTTACTGCCGACGCCTTTCGGCCAGAGGATGCTGCCGGGATTGTCAACCTTTTCCGGGCGGTTTATGGCGAGGCCTATCCCATTGCCAGCTATTACGACCCGGACTGGATAAGCAGGACCAATGCCAGTGGTGAACTGATTTCGGTGGTATCCCGCACACCATCAGGCGATATTGTGGCCCACTCTGCCCTCTACCGCAGCTCTCCGGCCAACCCGGCCCTGCTGGAGCTGGGACTGGGGCTGACCCTGCCGGAATACCGCAGCACCGTTGCCATGCTGGGGATCACACTCTATTTTAGGGACACACTGGTACCAGGACTGACCTGCGATGGCATTTTTGGCGAGGCGGTCTGCAACCACGTTATCACCCAGAAGCTGTGCAGCTTTATGGGGATGCACGAGTGTGCCCTGGAAATTGACCTGATGCCTGCGGAATCATATCAGGCAGAACAGAGTGCTGCCGGACGGGTCAGTTGCCTGAGCCTGTTTAGGGAGATCACTGACCAACAGCATCCGCTGTTCCTGCCTGATACCTGCGCGGGATTTTTGCAGGAACTGTTTCCACTGGTGAAGATCACCCGTGGACTGGCCCCTGCTGACGCCAGTCCACGGGTTGACGTGACTGAACTGCAAACCACCTTCTTTGATTTTGCCGCTGTCAGCCGTTGCAACCTGATCCGGGTTGGAGCTGATTACGTTGCAGCGTTGACCGCCATGGAAGAGGATGCCCGATCAAAAGGACGTCAGATCAGCCAGGTCTATGTCAATCTTGCTGACCCTGCCAACGGCGTCGCTGTTGCCTGGTTACAGGCACAGGGCTATTTCCCCGGTGGCCTGATGCCCTGCTGGTTTGTGGCCGGTGATGCCCTGTTGCTTCAGAAGCTGGAACAGGCCCCGGGCTTTGATCGGGTTAATCTGCAGAGTAAACAGGCAAAGCAGTTGCTGGAACTGGTGCAGAGGTATCGAGGAGTTGTTTGAATTGTTTCCTGCGTTACCCCTCCTCGGGAATTCCGGGGACAGCATCGCGAATTCTGGGGATACGTAATTCAAAAGGCGGCCAAGTGGCCGCCTTTGCTGTCTCAACCTACCTCTCCGCTGAATACCAAGTCCCTTTACCCGTGCCGTGCTGCTTCAGATATCCCTGCTGAACCAGTTGGCGCAGGTGCAGTTTTGCAATCAAGATGGCATTACCATCACTATTTTAGTGACGGATAAGGCCCGCCACGATTGGGCGACCACAAGGGGTCGCCCCTACGATTGGTGTCATCTTGAATGCAAACTCTTTAAACCTATTCATTTACAGCTCCTAACGACCGTTAAACACCGCTTTCCGCTTTTCAAGAAATGCCTGCATCCCTTCCCTCTGATCCTCGGTGGAAAAACTTAAGGCAAACAGGTCGGCCTCATAGCGGCAGGCATTGGGCAGGTCCATCTCCATCCCGTTCTGCACCACCTCCTTACAGAATTTCATGGCATCCGTACTTTTGGCTGCCAGCTTCAGGGCCAGATCACGCACTGCAGGCTGCAGTTCAGCAGCAGGCACCACCTTGTTCACCAGACCAATCCGCCAGGCTTCCTGGGCATCAATCATATCGCCGGTCAGGATCATTTCCAGCGCCCTCCCCTTGCCGATCAGGCGGGGCAGACGTTGTGAGCCGCCAAACCCAGGCAGGGT
>CAZYMK010000418.1:0-1872 GCA_964648885.1 uncultured Geobacter sp.
GGAACTTGCTAATATACCGTTTTACATCTCATCTTCAGGCTGTCTTTGCCGCCTCTTCAATCACAAAATCCTCAGCGTAGCCCTGCTACGCCTGCGGTTTTGCTCAATCAGAGGCGTCAAATCCAACCTAAATCTGAGCGTAAAACCTGGTACATCAGCACGTTCCAAGTCCCTAAGTGACGCGGAACTTGCTGGTCTGCTGGTTATGGCTCCCCCTGACTAGTCAGCCGTTCCGGCGTAGCCGGTGCTGCCTCATACGCAAACAGCCTGATCGCTGTTTCAAGGATGTCAAAAGCCCCCTCCAGCAAGCGAGGGGGCTTTTGAGTTGTTGCCGTTTGTATGCTGCCTTGAATATGCGTTACCTGAGGGCGCTCCAGAATCCTGTACGCAGGAACACCGGAGTCTGCTTCGGCAGTACCGTTGCCTTGGTTGGCACTGCGCCGATTGTAAAGGCCACTGCCTTGGATGATTCTACGTTGCCGGCCAGGTCGCGTACCTGGAAGCCAAGTTGATAATTACCGGCCGGGATGGCTGTCCGACTGAAGGTCAGGGCTTCATCCTTCAGTTCAAACTCCTGTTCCTTCATGTAGGAAATGGTTTCCGGCACCGTTGCCGTGTTCACCACCTGGAACACCGGCGTGATGAAATCTCCCTTATTGAGATCCACGGTTACCCGGCTCGCGGTTCCGTCTGCCTGAATCCCTTCCCAGGCCGATTTGATCTCTCCCGTGTTGTTTTTGGGATCATACAGCACGGCAAGGTTCACTGGCCTGCCTGTACCGGGTGTGCTGCCTTTTGAACGATAATAGACCGGAATGCTTATGACGTAGCGCCCGTCTTTCAATATCGATTCAAAGAAAACCGATACCGGTTCGCCTTCCAGGGTAAACCAGGTGTTGGTGCGGGTGTAGCTGAGCGTGTAGGTATCGACTCCGGTCAGGCTGCTCGCGGCGATATCCATTCCCAGCAGCATATAGACATCAGGTGACCCCGGATCAGATGCCGTTACCACGGCATACTTCTCTGCAACGGCAAAGGGGCTGCCAAGCACCGCCTGCACAACTGTGCCGACCTGTGTGGGTAGCGCAAAGGCAAATCCTGCACCGGGCGGGTTTTCAAGCGGAAACTGCACAAACCAGCTCAAAGCTTCAAAGTACTGCAGATTAAAGGGGGTCTTGGCGTAGATCAGCATATCCCGTTTTGCATCCTCAAAATTATGAAACGGGAAGAAAATCGACAGCCCGGTTGACGCCTCGTGGGCAGCGCTGACCCTGTTGTAACGAACGGCCTTTCCGATGATGGACTGCAGCGCTGCTGCTGGCGCATGCCACGACGTGTCGGCCACACCGCCCAGAAGCTGCGCAAAGTGGCCGATATCAACCTGATTCGTAAAACTTCTGTTGATGTAGTCCGCCCCGTATTCATCGGCCTGGCTCCGCACTCCTGCTACCAGGTTCCAGGCAGTACGTCCTGCCTTTTCAACACTTGCGCTGATGGTTTCGGACAGCTGTACGATAGCGGTCAGCAGGCCCCCTATTTGAGAGAGGTCAGTAACCGAAATGGTATACCTGTAGGATTCTTTTTCCGCCTTTACTGCATAGGCATCGGCAATGGCCTTTCCAATGGCAAGACCGTCTACTGCGGGGTTCTGGGCAATAGCGGTAAGAAAGGGGGTGTAATTCCAGCCTGATCCAGGCTCCAGTTCTTCCGATGCGACCAGATACCTGGCATACGGTTCCAGGTAATAGGCGATTTCAGCCGTGGCCATCAGACAGGCGTCAAAACCGATCAACTCGAATTTCCTGCCGGTAACGGCCACAGCATCCCTGATCGCCTGCTTCCAATGGGCCGCCCGCCCCGCCAGCGGGTAAT
>CAZYMK010000418.1:1882-2636 GCA_964648885.1 uncultured Geobacter sp.
CTGCCTTGGTTGTTTCATCACCGGCACCACTGTACCCGCCATAGCCGCCGTTTGTGCCGCCGCCGTGATCCCAGAAGACCAGCACGTACTTGTCCGCCGGGAAACTGGTCTGCCCCCACTTGATAAAGTCAGTCAGAACGTCGGTGGTCCCCATATCCTTGACGCCCAGGTCGGCCAGCTCAACGATCTTGCCGTCCTTGATCTGGTGACGTTTAACGGTTTTCCAGCTCTTTACCGGATCGGTGGCCACCGCCTTGTTCGCTGCGCCGGTGGTCAGCACCACGTTCAGGTGTGCTGCTGATGAGGCTGCCAGCATCTCGTTGATGTTGGCAGTGGCCTGGGCATCTTCAGCCTCCAGATTAGTGCCTTCAATATACACCAGCACCGTTGTCTTGGCCGCCGGTGCAGACGATGTGCTGTTACTGCCGCAGGCGGCAAGCATAAACAGCACCGCAGAAATCAACAAAAAATAGACCGTTTTTTTCATCATACACTCTCCTTGTGGGGTTCCATCTTCAAGCCAATGGCTACATTACAGAACAAAAGGAACAAACTCCGTTCACCCTTGTCGAAGGATTACCTGACCGTAACCGTCACCATGGTTTCCCCTGGGCTGTTACTTGAAGTCTGACTGACCTGCAGGTTTGAGCCCGACTTGCTGAGCAGTTTCCAGTAAGCCTTAACTTCTACCGGGGCTCCGGTGTGGCTGTCGGTGAATGTACGGAGCAGCCGCCCGGTAGATGTAATCTCCCAG
>CAZYMK010000419.1:0-2633 GCA_964648885.1 uncultured Geobacter sp.
CTTTGCCTGCAGCGTGGTGCCGAGTATGTGGAGTACAGTTTCAACCTGCCGGAGATTGATCGCCAGTTTTACAATATGGCCTCAAAAAAACAGCTGACGGTCTTTCCCCAGCACAAGCTTGATTTCTACAAGACCCTGACCGCCTATATCGGCATCTCAGCCGGTGAAAACTCCATGGTCAATGCGAACAGCAATCAGCAGGCCATGGTGGCCTACCAGAAGCTGACCCGTCCGCTGGTGGACCAGCGAGTGCGGCATACCAAATGGGTGGTGACCCGTTTTCCCACGCAGGGTGCTGCCCAGGAAGCGCGGATGAGCCTGGACGAGTATGAGGAGTACCTGTTTGCTGCCTGCTGTGTGGACTGGGCCGCTGAATCACGCAAGATGGAAAAGCTGAAAAAGCTGATGGACAAGACTGACCAGGTGCGGCTGATCGGGCCGGATACGGACCTGCAGTTCAGCATCAAGGGGTTGCAGAGCATCAAGTGCGACGGTCGTTTCAATATTCCTGACGGTGAGGTGTTTACCGCGCCGGTGCGGGATTCAGTGCAGGGTTTTATCACCTACAACTGCCCCACGGTTTACCAGGGCAAAGAGTTCAACAACATCAGGCTGGAGTTTAAGGAGGGCAAGATCATCAAGGCCACAGCCGGAGCCATGACCGACGCCCTGAACAAGATCCTGGATACTGATGACGGAGCCCGGTACATCGGCGAGTTTGCCCTGGGGGTAAACCCCAACATCCGCACCCCGATGCGCAACATCCTGTTTGATGAAAAGATCTTCGGGTCGATTCATTTTACCCCTGGTCAGGCATACGATGAGGCAGATAACGGCAACAGCTCGGCTGTACACTGGGATATGGTACGGCTGATGCAGGACGGCGAGATCTGGTTTGATGGACGGCTGATCCAGCAAGGTGGCCGATTTATCCTGCCTGAACTGGAAACGTTGAATCCGGGAGTCTGATCTGATGCTGCTGCCGATCAACCCGATATACCCCCAGCCCCATCAGATTGCCCGGGTGGTAGACTGTCTCAAGGCAGGCGGGGTGATTGCGTATCCGACCGATACGACCTACGGCATCGGCTGCTCCATCTTCAATAAAAAAGGGTTGGATCTGATCTACCAGATCAAGCAGCGGGACAAGCGCAAGCCGTTTTCCTTTATCTGTGCCGATCTCTCTGAGGTTTCCCGCTATACGCGCCTGAGCAATCATGCCTTCAAGATCATGAAGCGATATCTGCCGGGGCCCTACACCTTTGTGCTGCATGCCAGCCGTGAAGTGCCGGAGCTGCTGACCACCAAGCAGAAGACCGTGGGGATCAGGATTCCGGACAACCCGATCTGTCTGGCCCTGGTGCAGGGTTTGGGGGCTCCCCTGGTGACCACCAGTGCCAATCTGTCCGGCGAGGAGCCGGTGGGTGACCCGTACCTTATCAATGACCAGTTCGGTCATGCCCTGGAGCTGGTCATTGACGGCGGGCTGTTGACCACCGATGTCAGTTCGTTGATCAGTCTGCTTGATAACGGTATTGAGCTGTTGCGCGAGGGGGCCGGTGATCTTTCATGGCTGGCGGGGGAACAACGATGATACTGCAGCAGATGAGTGATACTGATCGGACCGTTGAGCTGCTGGCCCGCAGAAATGCCGAGCTGGCCTCATTGCTGGAGATCGGCAAGACACTGATCTCATCCCTTGAACTGCGGGAAGTGCTGCAGTCGATCATGCTGCAGGTGGAGCGGCTGCTGCAGCCCAAGACTTGGTCGTTGCTGCTGATCGAGGAAGATACTGGCGAACTCTGCTTTGAGATCGCGGTTTCACCAGTGGCCCAGGAGCTGAAGGGGATCCGGCTTAAGGTGGGGGAGGGGATTGCCGGCTGGGTGGCTCAGACCGGAACCTCGTTGCTGATTCCGGATGTCAGCCAGGATGCCCGCTTTGCCCGTCGAGTGGCTGACGAGGTGGCCTATCCGGTCAGCTCCATCCTCTGCGTACCGCTCAGGATCAGAAACCGTGTCCTGGGGGTGATTGAGCTGATCAACAGCAGTGGCGAGCGGACCTTTAACGATGACGACCTGCCGCTGCTTGAGGCAGTGGCAGACTTTGCCGCCATTGCCATTGATAATGCCCGCAACTACCGGCGGGTCTCCGAACTGGTGGTGACCGATGATCTGACCGGCCTCTACAATGCCCGTCACTTTCATGAACTGCTGGAGTATGAGATAGACCGCAGCCGGCGCTACCGTAGTCAGGTTTCGCTTTTGTTCTTTGATCTTGATCATTTCAAATCGGTCAATGACCGTCACGGTCACCTGGTGGGTAGCCGGATGATCAGCGAGGTGGGCCGTCTGGTGCAGCGTCACATCCGTTCATCCGACCGTGCCGCTCGCTATGGCGGTGATGAATATGTCATTATCCTGCCCAACACCGGCAAGGAGGGAGCAATGGCGGTGGCCAACAACCTGCTGAGCCGGTTGCGCAGCTACCCGTTTCTGACTGACAGTAACGAACAGTTCGTCATTACTGCCAGCTTTGGCGCAACCACCTTTCCTGACGATGCCCTTGATCGGACTGAACTGATCAGGGCGGCTGATTCTGCCATGTACGTAGCCAAGGAATCCGGCCGAAACAG
>CAZYMK010000420.1:0-2626 GCA_964648885.1 uncultured Geobacter sp.
TGTTCAAGCACCGTCGGTACCGATTCCGGCTGCAGATCGTGCAGCGAATGACCGAACAGACGGCTCCAGGTGGTCTGTCCCAGTAGTTTGCGTGTGGTGGGATACATCAAGAACCTCGCTCGGCTCGTCAAGATCGTGCTATAAAAAAGGCGACAGGTGCTGAATATCACCTGTCGCCCTGTTTCTGCAACTGCTGAATCTTATTTGGCGCCGCCGGCGCCTGCTGCTCCACCTCAGCCGCTGCTTCCCGGCTTTTTGGCAGGTTTGTCTACCGCTTTTTTATCTTTAGCTTTTTTCGCGTCTTTCTTGGCATCTTTGTCGGCGCTCACGGCGTCGGCCTTGCCGCCTCAGCCACTCTTTCCGGCTTCCTTCTGGGGGGTGCTCCCGGCACCCTCCTTACCACCTCAGCCGCTGGCTCCCTGGGCAGGTAGCGGGATAATGGCCAGGCCTGCAACCAGGCTGGCTATACCCATTCCTGCCAGGAGGGATTTCATCCGGTCTTTCTCCATGACGTATCCTCCTCTGTGTAAGGTGTAATGCCAAGATGGCATTACTTGCATTGAGAATAGCAATGATTTCTGCTTTGTCAAATTGTTATTTTCGATCTTGCGGTTTGCTGAAGAATCCAGCTGTGGCTTGACCGTAGCAGCGGCTGGGGGTATAACCAACCATTCAACAAAAACCAGGTAAAGGCAAGGAAAACGGCAATGTCGAGTAAAGAGCTGGCAAAGGGGTATGAACCCCACGATGTGGAAAAAAAATGGTACGATCAGTGGCTGGCACAGGGGTTCTTCCATGCAGATGAGACCTCGCCCCGCAGGCCCTACAGTATTGTCATCCCCCCCCCCAATGTAACCGGTGCGCTCCATATGGGGCATGCCCTCAACAATACCCTGCAGGATATCCTTTGTCGCTGGAAGCGGATGAACGGCCATAACGTGCTCTGGATGCCCGGTACTGACCACGCCGGTATTGCCACCCAGAATGTGGTGGAACGTCAGTTGGCTGCAGAAGGCAAAGACCGGCATGACCTGGGGCGTGAGGCGTTTATTGAGCGGGTCTGGCAATGGAAGGGAGAGTCGGGCGGTCAGATCATCGGCCAGCTGAAACGGCTGGGTGCCTCCTGCGACTGGGAGCGTGAACGCTTTACCATGGATGAGGGGCTTTCCAAGGCGGTACGGACCGTTTTTGTCAAGTTGTATCAGGATGGTCTGATTTATCGGGATAACCGCCTGATCAACTGGTGCCCCCGCTGTCATACCGCCCTGTCTGATATTGAGGTTGAACACGAAGAGAAAAAGGGTCAACTCTGGCATATTCGTTATCCGGTGGTTGGACAGCCTGGCCGTTTTGTCACGGTGGCCACTACCCGGCCTGAGACCATGCTGGGAGACACTGCGGTAGCCGTGCACCCTGAGGACGAGCGTTATGCCGACCTGCAGGGCGCCACCGTGCTGTTACCGCTGGTCAACCGTGAGATTCCGGTGGTGGCCGACGACTATGTTGACCGTGAGTTTGGTACCGGTGTGGTCAAGATAACCCCGGCCCACGACTTCAATGACTTTGAAGTGGGGGTTCGCCACGGACTGGACAAGATCAATGTTTTTGATGAATCAGGCATCATCAACGCTGCCGGACATCAGTATGAGGGGATGGATCGTTTTGCTGCGCGTACCAGGATCGTAGAAGACCTTGAGGCTGCCGGTCTGCTGGAAAAGATCGACGATCACGGTCTGTCCGTAGGTGGCTGCTACCGCTGCAAGACCGTGGTGGAACCGTACCTGTCGCTGCAATGGTACGTCAAGGTCGGGCCGCTGGCCGAGCCGGCCCTGCAGGCGGTAAAAGATGGCCGCACCCGCATCCTGCCAAAACAGTGGGAAAATACCTACTACGACTGGATGGAGAACATCCGCGACTGGTGCATCTCGCGCCAGATCTGGTGGGGGCACCGCATCCCGGCCTGGTTCTGTGATCACTGTGGCAAGATCACCGTTGCCATGGAAGATCCGACCAAGTGTGCCCACTGCGCCAGCGATGAGATCCGTCAGGAAACCGACGTGCTGGACACCTGGTTTTCCTCAGCCCTCTGGCCGTTCTCCACCATGGGCTGGCCGGATCAGACCGCCGAGCTGAAGACCTTTTACCCGACTGCCTGTCTGGTGACCGGCTTTGACATCCTCTTCTTCTGGGTGGCCCGGATGATGATGATGGGACTGCACTTCATGAAGGAGGTGCCGTTCAGGGATGTCTATATCCATGCCCTGGTGCGGGATGCCCAGGGGCAGAAGATGTCAAAATCAAAAGGCAATGTCATAGATCCGTTGACGGTGATCGATCAGTACGGTACCGATGCCTTCCGGTTTACCCTGGCTGCCTTTGCTGCCCAGGGACGCGATATCAAGCTGGCAGAGGATCGCATCTCCGGTTACCGTAACTTCTGCAACAAGGTCTGGAACGCGGCCCGCTTTACTCTTATGAATCTGGAGGGTTTTGAGCCGGACACCCTGGTGTTTGAGGACCTGCGCCTGACCGAAGCCGATGAATGGATTTTGCACCGTCTGAACGAGACCTCCCGCGAGACCAACCGTGCCCTGGAAGAGTACCGTTTTAATGAAGCAGCCATGGG
>CAZYMK010000421.1:0-2597 GCA_964648885.1 uncultured Geobacter sp.
GCCCTGCTGGTGATGGTCAACCTGCCGCTGGCCTTTATCGGCGGCATCGTGGCAGTGGTGCTGACCGACCGAACCATCAGCGTCGCCTCGCTGGTGGGGTTCATTACCCTGTTCGGCATCGCCACCCGCAACGGCATCCTGCTGGTCTCCCACTATCACTACCTGATGGAGACCGAAGGGCTGGCCCTGCGTGAAGCGGTGGTGAAAGGGTCACTGGAACGGCTGCGACCGGTGGTGATGACCGCCCTGGCCGCAGGTCTGGCGCTGGTGCCGTTTGCCTTCGCAGCGCACAAGCCGGGCAACGAGATCCTGTCACCGCTGGCCGTGGTGATCCTGGGCGGTCTGGTCAGTGCGACCATCCTGAACATGCTGGTACTGCCAGCCTTGTATCTGCGGTACGGTGTGCGGCGTACTGCAGGACATTCTTTGGAGTGAACGTTCCACGCCGCCTAATGGAATATCCGGGTTGAATAAAGGATTGACGCTTCGACTCCGCTCAGCGCACAAAAAAGCACCCTGAGCGGAGTCGAAGGGGACCCGGAAGGCGCACCACCCGGTGTGGCGCAGAAAGATGAGAGATGACCAGAGAGCAGTGGTTGCAACGGGCAAACGGGCTGGCCCTGTTTACCATCTTCTACAATATCGCAGAAGGAGTCGGATCGGTCTGGTTTGGCCTGGCTGATGAGACCCTGTCGCTGTTCGGCTTTGGTCTGGACTCCTTTATTGAGGTGATCTCGGCCGTGGGGGTCTGGCACATGCTGCGCAGGATCGCACACAACAGCGGTGAACAGCGGGACGATTTTGAGCAGCGTGCCTTACGGATCACCGGCACCGCCTTTTATCTGCTGACGGTCGGACTGCTACTGACTGCAGGCATCAACCTGTACAGCAGCCATAAGCCGGAAACCACACTCTGGGGGATCATTATCTCGTTGATCTCGATCTCATTCATGTGGTTCCTGATCAGCCAAAAGACCAAGGCAGGCAACGCACTGGCATCACCGGCTATTCTGGCTGATGCCGCCTGCTCGCGGGCCTGTCTCTATCTCTCGCTGGTGCTGATGGTGTCCAGTGTCGGGTATGAGTTGACCGGCCTGGGCTGGCTGGATGCAGTCGGGGCAGTCGGCATTGCCTGGCTGGCATACAAGGAAGGACGTGAGGCGTTTGACAAATCAAGAGGGCTGGCCTGTGCATGCAGCTGTTCCTGTGGCGGGAGAGCATGACCACACTGGACTGTAACATAACCGGCAGGTTCAAAATCGCCATTGCCCTGACCGCCGTGACCCTGGTGGCCGAGGTGGCTGGCGGTCTCTGGACCAACTCACTGGCGCTGTTGTCCGATGCTGCCCATGTCTTTCTGGACCTGTTTGCCTTGGTGTTGTCGCTGACAGCGGTGCAGCTGGCCGCAATACCTACGTCGGAGCGTCATACCTTCGGATTTCACCGTTCCGAGGTGTTTGCCTCCTTTATCAACGGTCTGACCGTCTTCCTGATGGGGGCCGCTATACTGTACGAGGCCTGGGAACGTTTTGCCGCGCCGCAGGAGGTGAAAAGCGGCCCGATGCTGGTGATTGCGATAATCGGGCTGATCATGAACCTGCTGGCGGCCAAGGCACTGCACAGTCACAGCCATGACGACCTGAACGTCAAGAGTGCCTTTCTGCATGTGGTCGGGGACGCGGCGGCTTCGGTGGGGGTGATCATCGGCGGGGTTGTGATGTACTACACCGGCTGGTACATGCTGGATGCCTTGCTGTCGGTAGCTATCGGCCTGTTGATCCTGGCTGGGGCCGGACGGCTTTTGCGCGAGTCCGTGCATATTCTCATGGAAGGGACACCGCGCGGGATGAACCTGGCAGAGGTGGCGGAGGTCATCCGGGCTGTTGACGGTGTCCGGGATCTGCACCACCTGAATGTCTGGTCGGTCTGTTCACACATTACGGCGTTGTCAGTGCATGTCGAGGTGGCTGAGGGACATGAGGACCTGCGTAGTTCACTGCTGCACCGGATTGAGCATATCCTTGCACAGCAGTTTCATATCACCCATACCACCATCCAGCTTGAGTGCAGTGACTGTAACGGCGGGCCGCTCATTAAGCCGCTGCAGCACCAGCAACGGCAGCAAGAGAGCTGCGGACACCAACATTGAGGAAGACGATGAAGATGTGTGATGAAGAGATGGTCTGCTTTTGCAGTGGTGTGACCACTGGCACGATCCGCCAAGCCAAACAGAACGGAGCGGTAACCCTGGATGACATCCGTCGCGACACCGGTGCCTGCACAGCAGGGCGCTGTAAGGAGCTTTCGCCACGAGGCAGGTGATGTGCTCCAGAGATCAAGCAGGTGCTTGATGAACAACGATGATCAGTCAACCGCCACTATCCGTAACAGCTCCTGCCATTCGTCCGGCTTGAGGGTAACCGGTCGCATCTGGGTCTGTGGCCTGATGGCCCGTGGATTTTTCAGCCAGCGCTTCAGTCGTTCCGCATCCCACCTCTTTCCCGCCTCAAAGCTGGCCGGGTAGTGGCTGCTCAACAACCCCGAGAGGTTCGGGGCCGAGGTGCCGATCCCCAGGCCGCCGTCACGTTTTGACATCA
>CAZYMK010000422.1:0-2593 GCA_964648885.1 uncultured Geobacter sp.
CAGTTTTTTTTATATTTTCAGACACAAGATTTTCTACCAGCTTCTTTTCAAGAATGCCAAAGCCATCCTGCGTTTTCTGCATAGTAGGAAGAATGGTGACAGCCTCATGAGGACAGTTCATTTCAGCGTTTGCCGAGATGACCGTCCAAATGAGGTCAAGACTGTCAAGGCTTTGTTGGCAGCGTTTTACGCCTGGCATATAGTCTATAAGATGCTCAACAAGCTGCTTTTCCATGAAAGCCTCCAGTCAGACGCCGGTTCTATCAAAAATTATCGCGTGACATTCCTATGCAGATGAATCCGCCAGCACCCAAGTATCTTTGCTCCCGCCACCCTGTGACGAGTTGACCACAAGAGAGCCTTTCCGTAATGCCACTCTGGTCAGACCTCCCGGCACCACCTCGATATCTTCGCCGTAGATCACAAAGGGGCGCAGGTCTAGGTGACGGGCCTCCAGCTCGCCGTCCATGTAGCAGACATGGCGTGACAGATAGACAACCGGCTGGGCTATGTAATTGCGGGGATTCTCCAGCACCAGATCCATGAACTCCTTGCGCAGGGCCGGTGTGGATGACGGCCCCATCAGCATGCCGTAGCCGCCGGATTCGCTGACCGCCTTGACCACCATCCGCTCCATGTTGTCAAAGACATACTCACGATCCTTTACATTGGTCATCTGGTAGGTGGGGACATTGTTCAGGATAGGCTGTTGCCCCAGATAGTAGCGAATGATGTCAGGCACAAAGGGATACACCGCCTTGTCATCGGCAATGCCGCTGCCTGGTGCATTCACAATGGCCACATTGCCGGCCCGCCAGGCGTTGATCACGCCGGTAATACCCAGAGCGGAATCGGAGCGGAACACCAGCGGGTCAAGAAAATCATCGTCAATGCGGCGGTAGATGACGTCGATCTGCTGCAACCCCTTGGTGGTCTTCAGGTAGACGATATCATTGATCGTCACCAGATCCCGCCCCTCAGCCAGCTCAACCCCCATCTCCTTGGCCAGAAAGGTGTGTTCAAAATAGGCGGAGTTGTAGATGCCGGGGGTCAGCACCACGATCTCAGCGTGGGCCTTGCCCCGTGGCGAGAGAGAACGCAGGGCTGCCAGCAGTAGCGAGGGATAATGCTCAACACGGCGCACCCGGTATTTACTGAAAAACTCGGGCATGATGCGGCGTTCAATCACCCGGTTTTCAATCATGTACGAGACGCCGGAGGGGGTCCGCAGGTTGTCTTCCAGGATCAGGAACTCTCCCTGTTCATCCCGAATGATATCAATGCCGCTGATGTGGGTGTAAATACCACGGGGTGGTACAATACCCACGATCTCGCGACGGAAATCCTTGCCCTGATAGATCAGCTCCGGCGGGATCACGCCATCCTTGATGATCTTCTGCTCACCATACAGGTCGGCCAGAAACAGGTTAAGGGCACGCACCCGCTGCTTCAGACCGGATTCAATCTTGACCCATTCCGGTGCGGTGATGATGCGGGGGATCAGGTCAAAGGGCCAGATCCGCTCGATCCCCTCTTCGTTCTCACCATAGACCGTAAAGGTTACCCCTTCGGCCTGCAGGGCCAGCTGCGAGGCATGGGCCTTGGCCTCAAGGGCGTTGTTACCGGTGGCGCGGATATGATCCCAGAGCAGACGATAATGGTCACGGGGACTGAAGTCATCAGCGTAGAATTCATGGTAGGACGTTTTAGGCCCGGTGCTGGCCGGGCTACTGAATGGCGGCATACTGCAACCTCCTGCTTAAAAACCGGATATGCAGGGCATGGAACGGTACTTCCCCTGCAACGGTAAAGCATAGGCTATGCCAAGGTGAGAGGTGCTGTAATTGCTGAGAAAACATGCTTTGATCCCGAATTTAAAAGCAGCGTTCTGCCTGTTACGGTATCAAACGGCTGGGTGCGTGCCTAAATAACAAACAGCTCCAGCGGCTGCCCGATACCGGACAGCCGCTGCAACTGGTGTAGATAGTACCGCAATGAAGATTTTTTCGTCAGGTCGGTGTTGCCAAGGAAGAGTGCGGAGGCGTACTCCACACAAGCGATGACGATGACAACGCCGAGATGGCGGAAAAAGATCATTGCGCTACCGCATCAACTCAAAGAACCGATCCTCGCAGGTCTCATCCTTGATATCCAGAAACTTGTTGCAGATTGCCGAGACCATGTTGATCACCCCTTGATAGCCAATGATCGGAGAGCGGTGCATATTGACCCGGTCAAAGACCGGGAACCCGAAGCGGAACAGAGGCACCTTGGCGTCACGGGCGGCAAATTTACCATGCGAATCACCGATAATGGCATCCACCGGATCGGTCATCACCAGGGACCGCAGATGCCAGAGATCCTTGTTCATGTAAATTTTGCAATCCTTACCGTACATAGAGCTGTCCAGCAGGCCCTGCAGCTCCTTCTCGGCCTTCTTGGAGCCACGGCTGCAGAGGATGTGCCAGGGCCGGGCCCCCATCTCCAGCAGGAAGGAGACATACCCCATCAGGTAGTCCGGGTCACCATAGACAGCGAACTTCTTACCGTGCATGTACTGCTGGGCATCGGTCATGGCATCAACAGCACGGCC
>CAZYMK010000423.1:0-2586 GCA_964648885.1 uncultured Geobacter sp.
ACATACAGATTCAGGGAAGGTTCCAGCAGGATGGCATCCTCATTATGGGGCCGTACCCGGCCCACATCGGTCAGTCCATAGGCGGTTAGTTGCATGGTGAACACTCCAGTCAGGCTGCCATCAGATAATGGCGAACATCAAGCTCAACGCCCCTTCTGGCGGCATCCTCTGCTGATGTAAAAAGCTCGGAAACGATCTCTCCACTCACATACTCTTCACCGCAGTTTGTACAGATAGTTGCCGGAACCTGCTTTACAACAATTGTTACACCAGCCGCATCCAGGGCAACGGTGGCAAATCCGGCCTCTGTTTTACCATGCTTACAAATCACACATTTCATTTGCGTCTCTCCCTGTAATCTTGCTGCCAATTCAACAGGTCCGGTTGATACACGGTAATTACAATGGCAGAAGCATCATCTGTATTTTCTGCGACAACCAGATGAAGCGGCCTCCCCTTTACCCAGGCAAGCAGTAATCTGCTCGGATAGGGATAATCATCAGGATAATCCTCAATTACCTCACCCAGCGCCAAGATTTCCGCAACTGCATCAGGCGTAATTCCTCGCTGCCACATTCTTTGTACAGCGTGAATCCGATATTCTATCTTACGTTGAATCATCGTAACTCCTGATAATGATTATGGTTCCCATGCTTCTGCGTGGAACCGGTTTCAGGACGCTCCAGCGCAGCATATTGCTTTTGCCTGTCATGCCAGTTTCGGGACGCTGGAGCGTCCGGGGCTTTCATGGTAAGCACTCCAAATCAGGCTGCAAATTTTAGCGGAAACCGTTCAGGACATTCCAGCGCATCAAGTTCAATATCCGCATCAAGAGCCTCCCAACGGAACTGTCCGGAAGCGATTTCCTGCATCGCATAGATTTGCTCTACAGTGGCACGCTTGAAGACCGGATAATTTTGATAGGGAACAAAAAACTCCTGATCGCCGCTTAAGAGCCAAAATCCATCACGCCCTATGGCGGTAACTTCACTTACACAGATGTTTTTGCCACGCGCTTCTGAAAGCATCGGCGTTCTCCTCTACAAGTTTTGCCAACTCACGCAATGTCCGCTGACCGAGGCCGTATGAATCTGCATGGGCAACAATCGGTTCCAGCCAAAACTTGGCAACTCCTTCAGGTGTCTGAATATGAACATGCATCCGACTCTCTTCGTTACTGTTGAAGAAAAAACGGTAGCTGCCTATTCTCATGATGGTTGGAGACATACCTGTTTCCTTTTTACCCTCACCACTGCCCTGCTCCCTTGTGGGAGAAGGTGGCCGAAGGCCGGATGAGAGGGACACCGTTACTTTGCATCACGGACAGGCCACGGGTTTCAGCGGCGTTGGAGACTATGGACAACTGACAAAGAAAAAAATAATAAATACACGGAACACCACGGCAGTTCCTCCTCAATGTATAAACTAAGCGGCGTTCTTCTGTTGGATTGAGCTGTCTGAGCGTTTTAACACGCGAGAGTTCTGTGGGGACGTGCCGGTGGACGCCATCTCCTGCAAAAGGTCAGGATGTCGCTCCACCAGCTTCAGGAGCTTGACTAACGGTGCAGGCGGCTTGGTTTCACCTCTTTCATAGCGTGAGAACGCAACCTTGCCGATACCAACAACCTCTGAAAGTTCTGCCTGGGTAAGTTTAAGATTCTTCCTGATCCGCCGAATGTCTGCGCTAACGTCTCCCTTTACCGAACGGATAAGGGCTGACTGAGCCTCGGTATAACGACGATAGCTGTCATCGGTCCAAATCCCCTCACCACAGACAGGACAGTAATCCCCCTGCATCTCATGCAGCGTCAAAGACTGTCCGCCGTATGAAAGGGTTTCATCGGCTACCTTACAAACCAGATCTGCATTGCCACACGCTGGACACTTCATTGTTCTGCCTCACTTTGCCTTAAACTGGATAACCGGAGGTCGTCCATCAGTGTATGCTGTAAACTTGATGTATACCGGTATACCCTCTTCTGTCATGCCGTGATAGACATCCTGCCACTCCTTGTGGTTGGCATGGGTTGTCATCGACTTGTAAAAATTACGACGAGACAGCTTCATAACAACCTGCCGCATCTCAGATTCTGTCAACCCAAGCTCAAGACCACCTCGCAAAGCAGTCATCGTAAAGGGACGACTTGCGGAATCGGCAACCACTGCCTGCACAAGAGCCAAATTATACTGTGGGGACATCTTCTCCATTTAAAATATCCATTTTGATTCAATTAGTCAAATTGATAAATCATCCAATCTTATGCAGACACATCTTGACATGCTCCACCACCTCACGCGCGTTTTGATAACGCTTGTCCAGATCCTTGGTCATCAGACGGTGGGCGATGTAGGCGCAGCACTGCGGAATATTCGGATCGATCTGGGTAATCAGCACCGGCGGTTTGTTGGCAATGGCATACATCAGCGCAGCAATGCTGTCGCCGGTAAACGGCTTCTGTCCGCAGAGCAGCTCATACATGGCCACACCCAGCGAGAACAGGTCGGAACGGCCATCCACTTTTTGCCCTGCAACCTGCTCCGGCGACATGTAGCTGGGGGTGCCCAGCACCGTGCCGGTCTGGGTGG
>CAZYMK010000424.1:0-2585 GCA_964648885.1 uncultured Geobacter sp.
CGTGGGCCGATAAAAACGGTCCTGCAGGAACCGTCATCTGCTGCTATAGTGACCAGTGATGTCAGACGAATTACCTGATGGTCAGTTGCAAGAGGCAAGAAAGTATAGGCATCGATTGACTGTCTGATTTCCTGAGCACGGTTTGCCTGGCCCTGGGCAACATACGATGCCTCCAGGGCAAGCGTATCGTACTTGTTGTCTGGCTGGTTTTCCTCGTGAGTTGCTGCCTTGTGAGCCGCTTTGGCCGCTTCCAGGAACAGTTCAAGATCATGAGTGAGCTGATCGATAATTTTCTTGACGATTTCTGTTTTGTTCATTGGGACACTGTGTTACCTGATTGTGACTTTAGAGCTGCTGAACCGGGAATGACAACGAGGGTCGTAAACTTCTTGAAGCATCATAGCAGGAAATAACCTTGAGGCGTGCTGTTCCTGTTACTGGCTTATGCCTCCTGTTAAGAGTATAGAGACATCATGGTGATACTGCAAGCAGCAGCGGCTGGTAGAGCAGGAAGGGGAGGCGTATGTCGGAGCTGAACGGTGTGATGATGCAGTATTTCCAATGGTACCTGCCCGATAACGGCAACTTCTGGCATCAGGTAGCCAACCGGGCTGGAGAGTTGGCAGAGGCGGGTATTACCGGCCTCTGGCTGCCGCCTGCCACCAAGGGGATCGGTGGCGGGAGTGATGTCGGATATGGTGTCTATGATCTCTATGATCTTGGGGAGTTTTATCAGAAGGGATCGGTTCGAACCAAGTACGGTACCAAAGAGCAGTATCTTCAGGCTGTCCAGGCATTACGCAAGGTCGGTATCCAGGTCTATGCCGATGCCGTTCTGAACCATCGCATGGGTGGCGATACCACAGAGCATTGTCTGGCTACGCCGTATCGGCGTTGCGATCGACTGCATCCCGCAGGGGGGCAGCGTGAGATCAGGGCCTATACCGCCTTTACCTTTCCCGGTCGTGCAGGCGCTCATTCAACTTTTACCTGGAACTGGCACCATTTTGATGCGGTAGACTATGATGAGCTGCATCCGCAGGGTCGGGATACCGTCTACCTTCTGGAAGGCAAGCAGTTTGATGATCAGGTTTCCCTGGAGTTTGGCAATTTTGCCTACCTGATGGGGTGCGATCTTGATTGCCAGCATCCAGAAGTCCGTGAAGAATTGATCCGCTGGGGGACCTGGTATCTGGATGCGGTCGGCGTTGACGGTTTCCGGCTTGATGCCATTAAACATATTGCCTCCTGGTTTTTCCCCGAATGGATTGATGCCCTTGAACGCCATGCAGGACGCGATCTGTTCGTGGTTGGCGAATACTGGGTTAACAGTGTTACGCATCTGCTCCGGTACATAGATGATGTGGGAGGCCGGATGGCGGTCTTTGATGTGCCGTTGCACTATAATTTTCATCGGGCCGGTCGGGCAGGGGTAGAATTCGATATGCGCCGGATTCTGGATGGGAGCATCATGCAGACACGTCCCACCCATGCCGTAACCTTTGTTGAAAACCATGATTCCCAGCCGCTTCAGGCTCTTGAGTCGGTTGTGGAACCCTGGTTCAAGCCGCTGGCCTATTCCTTGATCCTGTTGCGGCGGGAAGGATATCCTTGTCTGTTCTACGCTGATTACTACGGCGCCGAGTATGAAGACTACGGACAGGACGGCAATCGGTATCAGATTGTCATGCCTTCCCACCGGCCGTTGCTGGATTGTCTGCTCCGTGTACGTCAACGGTTTGCCTATGGCTCCCAGTATGATTATTTTGATCATGCAAACACGATCGGATGGACACGACTGGGGGATACAAATCACCCGGGAGGCATGGCGGTGTTGTTGAGCAATGGCGATGAAGGCTACAAGTGGATGGAGGTGGGGGCACCCAATACGGTTTTTGAGGATTGCACCGGTCACCTGCCTGCATTGATCACGACCAACGAACACGGGTGGGGCGAGTTCCGTTGCCAGGGGGGCTCAGTGTCGGTCTGGGTGCCAAGGAGCAGGGAATGAACAGAGTAACGGTACGCGTACGTTGGTGGTTGTTGCTGTTTGGCCTGATGATACTGGTCGGTTGTCCTGCAGCACCGCAGCTTGCTCCGGTGTCGCAAGAGGGGATTATCCTGGCCTTTGGCGACAGCATTACCTTTGGCACTGGTGCGGCTCCGGAAGCAAGCTATCCAGCGGTGCTGCAACAACTTAGTGGATATCGGGTCATTAATGCAGGTGTGCCGGGTGAGACCACCGAAGGAGGGCTGGCCCGACTGCCTGAGTTGCTGCAGCAGGAACAGCCGTCACTGGTCATACTCTGCCTGGGCGGCAATGATTTCCTGCGCAGGCTGGATGAAAAAAAAGCCGAGGAAAATCTAAGGTCCATGGTGAGTATGATACAGGAGCGCGGCATCAGTGTGGTACTCATCGGCGTGCCAAAGTTGGGGCTCGGCTTGGAGGTGCCGCAATGGTATCGCATACTGGCCCATGAAGCCAGAATCCCCTACGAGGGTAAGATTCTGAAGCGAGTGCTCTCGGATCACTCGCTCAAGGCTGATCCGATCCACCCCAATGCAGCCGGCTATCAGCAGATGGC
>CAZYMK010000425.1:0-2576 GCA_964648885.1 uncultured Geobacter sp.
CCTCAGTGACCTCCTGCTTACGTCGTTCGGCTGCAATATGGTCTGTTGCAACCCGACTCAGGTCTATGCTGTTTTGTCTGACAAACTCCAAATCTTCAGGAGTAAGACTGATGCTGGTCTGTTGTTTTCGTTTCTGCTGTGCCATCTTGCAAGACTCCTACATAGTTAATGTTACACTGAAATCAGATTAACATTCACACTGTATCAACTGTAATGACAGAGTAAACCGCTTTTTTAGCACTGAACAAAAAGCCTTACCGGTAAAACATCTTGCGGTTCACCTTCAGCAGTGCTGCGGCTTTGGTTTTGTTCCCTTCGCAGCGCGACAGGGTAAGATCAAGAATGCGGTTGGTGGCTGCATCAAGGGAGAGTTCGTCAGCTGTGAAGGTGAGGTGGTAGCTGATCTCATCCGGGTTGGATGAGTCTGTTGGCAGATTGGTGACTATCTTGCCTGGTGCAAAATGCTCCGGCCGCATCAGTTCGCCGTCCTGTATCAGGATGGCTGCCCGTTCAAGGCAGTTGCGCAGTTCGCGCACGTTGCCGGGCCAGTGATGGGCCAGCAGTTTTTCCATGGCCTTTTGCGATACGCCGGGCAGTTTTTTGCCCAGGTGCTTGCGCAGTATGACAATGAAATGTTCAACCAGCAGCGGGATGTCTTCCATCCGCTCACGCAGAGGTGGAATGGCAATCGGAAAGATGTTGATCCGGTGGTAGAGGTCTTCACGGAATCTGCCTGCAGCAACCAGGGCGGGCAGGTTGCGGTGGGTGGCTACGATGACCCGGCACTGCAGCGGCTGGGGCCGGTTTGAGCCGATCTGCTCATACTGCCGTTCCTCAAGCACCCGCAGCAGCTTTGTCTGCAGCTCCAGCGGCATGTCGCCCAGTTCGTCAAGCAGCAGGGTTCCGCCTGCAGCCAGACTGAACTTACCCTCCCGGTCGCGCTCGGCACCGGTGAATGCACCGCGTACATGTCCGAACAGTTCGCTTTCAAGCAGGGTTTCAGGTATTGCGGCACAGTTAAGGCCCACAAAGGTGTGGGGCATGCAGCCGCCGGCAACATGGATGGCCCGGGCCAGCACCTCTTTGCCGCTGCCGCTTTCTCCGAAAAGAGCAAGGGTGGTGGCTGGAGACTTGACGACACTGGAGGCCATTTCGAGGCATTTTTTCATTCTTTTGCTGACGGTGACAATGCTCTCAAAGCTGTACTCATGCTGCAGGTGCTGCCGGAAAATCCTGTTCTCTTCAGCAAGTTTTGAGTGTTCCAGAGCTCGGTGAATGGTGATTTGCAGCTCGTCAGGAGGACAGTGCTTTTCAATATAATCAAAGGCTCCCTGTTTCAGCGCCTCAACCGCAGTGGCAACTGTCCCGTGGGCGGTCAGCAGGATAAAGGGAATGGAGCTGAACCGCTCCCGGATCCGGGCCAGAAAGGCCAGTCCATCCATTTCAGGCATGACCAGGTCGGAAAGCACCAGATCCACCGGCTGGCGCTCCATAAGCGCCAATCCTTCCCGGGCTGATGCGGCCAGCAGCGGAGTAAAACCGGCGTTATCCAGCTGCTGCTGGAGCAGAAAGCGGAAGCTGGCCTGATCATCAACAGCCAGTATGACAGGGGAGGATTTCATGGCCTCAGCCTAGCATATAACGTCCTTAACAGGGACAGTTTTTCGTGGGCAATTTCACTATTGCCTGTCTTTGATAGTTGCTCAATCTCTTGTGCCAGGGCTGCTGCTGCAGGGTCACGCAGCCCACGGGCCAGTCCTTTGGCGGCATGGGCTGCCTCAGCCAGCCCCCTCATATCTCCGTTTGTGAGTGTAGTCGCCATATCATCAATTCTGGCCCTCAGGTCATCCAGCAGCAGGTTGCAGTAGGTTGCAAGCCGTTCCCGGTTTCCAGAAAATTCAGCAATTACCTGATCTGAAAGCAGCTGATCCGGTTCCGGACGCACCAGCTTCGTTATTTTTGCAAGCAGAAGAGCGCTTTCCACCGGCTTGGACAGATAGCCGTCAAAACCTTCCTTCAGTATTAGTTCCCGTTCATCCTTCAAGGCTCGGGCTGTTACGGCAATGGCCTGAATATGGCTGCCGGTCTGCTGTTCTTCGTTACGGATAGTCCGCATCACCGCTATGCCATCCATGTCCGGCATCTGGATATCCAGCAGCAGCAGCTGGAACCGCCCGGCTCGCCAGAGTTGCAGCGCCTCGGTTCCGTTGTGCGCCAGTGTGACGGTATGCCCGTGATGCTCCAGCAGCTGTTGAATAAACAGCAGGTTTGATTCCTGATCATCGGCAACCAGTATCTGCAGTGGTGGTCCGTCCCAGGCAAAAGGCTGATTGTGCTGGAGGATTTCAGCAGCAGAAGCTGTCCGGCTGATGCCAAAGGGGATGCAGAGATGGAAGCTGCTGCCAATCCCTTCGGCGCTTTCGGCCCGCAGTGTTCCCCCCATCAGTTCGGTAAGCTGTTGGCAGATGGAAAGACCAAGACCTGTGCCGCCATAGCGCCTGGTTGTTGAGGAATCAGCCTGACTGAACGGTTGAAAGATTATGGTCATTGCAGCGGGAGTGATGCCGATACCGGTG
>CAZYMK010000426.1:0-2572 GCA_964648885.1 uncultured Geobacter sp.
GATGTGCTGGCAGCCGGGATGGGCGACGGTTTGCGAGCCCGCACCTTTCGCTTTGATGACTGGCAGACCGGGCGCCTTTTAGCTATTCCGCCGGATATTACTCCGCAGATAGCCCGCATTGTTGCCACCCGCCTGAAAGGGCAGCCGCTGCCGCACCGGATCAGCTACAGTGGTAGGGTGCTGCGCCATGCGGAACTGCAGAGCGGGCGTAACCGCGAGATCATGCAGGCCGGGGTGGAGCTGATCGGGCTTGAATCGCCGGAGGCTGATGCTGAGATGGTGGCCATGGCGGTTGATATCATGCAGGCTGTCGGGGTGCAGGGGTACAAGGTTGATCTGGGGCAGGTGGCCTTCTGCCAGGGGGTGTTTGAGGCATCAGGTCTGACTGGCGAAGCATTGCGCCTGATCCGTGAGGCGGTGGCACTGAAGGATGTCTCGTCTGTTTGCCGCCTGCTGCAGCGCTATCCGGTCAGTGAGGCATCGCAGCGTGAGTTGTTGGCGCTGCCACGGCTGTTTGGCGGAAGCGCTGTGCTGGATGAAGCCTCTGTTGTGGTGACCAATCCCCGTTCTGCGGCGGCGCTGGTCAACATCAGAGAGGTGGTTGCCATCCTTGCCTTGCACGGTATCCGTGATTGCCTGACCATCGATCTGGGTGAAACCAGGGGACTGGACTACCACACCGGCCTGACCTTTGAGGGTTTTGTGCCGGGCTTTGGTGAGGCGTTGTTCAGCGGCGGGCGGTATGATACCTTGACGGCCCGTTACGGTTTTCAGGCCCATGCCACCGGCTTTACCTGTAATCTGTTCAATCTGCTGCAGGCCCTTGAACTGCAGGGACGAACCACCGTTGCTGATCGGGATCTGCTGGTGTTCAACAGGGCCGATGACCGCCGGGAGGCGCTGCAGGTCTCGCGTGAGCTCAGGTCTCGTGGCTATCGGGTGGCCCGGGATATCATCACCCGTGAGCTGGCCGATTCAATCAGCTATGCCCGACAGTGTGGCATCCGTGCGCTACTTATCATCGGCGAAAACCCCGGCAGCTATTCTCTGCTGCAGGCAGATGGCATATCAGAAGAAACAATTACCGAAGAACAGCTCTGGCAGCGGTATCCGGCCAGGAGCTGAAACGATTCAGGAGTTTAATTATGGCAAACGTGGTTGTGGTAGGTGCCCAGTGGGGCGATGAAGGTAAGGGCAAGGTCGTTGACATCTATACCGAGTATGCGGATGAGATTGTCCGCTATCAGGGAGGCAACAACGCCGGACATACGCTGGTGGTGGGTGACGAGAAGGTCGTGCTGCACCTGATACCGTCCGGTGTGCTGCATGCCGGAAAGCGGTGCATTATCGGCAACGGCGTGGTGCTGGACCCCGAGGTGTTCATCATGGAAGTCAATCGCCTGAAGGCGGCCGGTCGGCTGGAGGATGATGCCACTCTGTTATTGTCAGAGTCGCTGCATATCATCATGCCATACCACAAAGCGATTGATATTGCCCGCGAGGCACAGAGCGGCGACAAGAAGATCGGCACCACCGGCCGGGGAATCGGCCCCTGCTATGAGGACAAGATCGGACGCCGGGGTATCCGTTTGATGGACCTGGTTGACCCGGTTATCTTCAGTCGCAAACTGCGCGAGTGTCTGGAAGAGAAGAATGCCATTCTGGAGCGTCTGGGAGAAGAGCCGCTTCATTACAACGAGATCTACCGCGCCTACCAGGATCATGCGGAAGTTCTGAAGAAGTACATGGCAGACACGGCACTTGTGCTGGACAAGTCGCTGAAAGCCGGTAAGAAGCTGCTGTTTGAAGGGGCTCAAGGCACCCTGCTGGATGTGGATCACGGCACCTATCCGTTTGTTACTTCGTCATCCACCTGCGCCGGGGGCGCTGCCACCGGTTCCGGCGTGTCGCCACGTGCCATCAATGAAGTGATCGGCATCTCCAAGGCATACGTCACCCGGGTGGGAAGCGGGCCGTTTCCGACCGAGCTGCTTGAGGCAACCGGTGAAAAATTGCGGCAGATTGGCAGCGAGTTCGGGGCCACCACCGGGCGTCCCCGCCGTTGCGGCTGGTTTGATGCCATGGTGATCCGCTATGCTGTGCGGATCAACGGCCTGACCGGCATTGCACTGACCAAACTGGATGTGTTGAGTGATTTTGACACCATCAAGGTCTGCACCGGCTATACGTATGAAGGTCAAGAGCTGGAAACCCTGCCAGCCCGTCTGGAAACCTTTGAAAATTGTGTGCCGGTGTATGAAGAGCTGCCCGGGTGGAAGACCGACATTACCGGCGTGCGTTCATACGATCAACTGCCTGAAAATGCTAAAAAATATGTAAAGCGCCTTGAGCAGCTGGCAGGCTGCCCGATCGTAATGGTGTCGGTTGGTCCACGTCGTGATCAGACTATGATGTTGAAAAATCCGTTTGAAGCTTAAAAATAAGTTGACACTGCGAATGGCTCTGTAGTAAATAGAGATTCCTTTGAGCCGCTAGCTCAGTTGGTAGAGCACCTGACTTTTAATCAGGTGGTCGTTGGTTCGATCCCAACGCGGCTCACCATCATGCGTCC
>CAZYMK010000427.1:0-1199 GCA_964648885.1 uncultured Geobacter sp.
ACCACTGCCAACCAGATGGACCCGATCCCCGGCCCGTTAAAGGACCGGATGGAGATCATCCGGCTGGCCGGCTACTCCACAGAGGAGAAGCAACATATTGCCCGCAACTTCATTATCCCACGCGAGCTTGAGGAGAACGGCCTGGCCAAGACGCCGCCCACCTTTACCGATGAAGGGCTGGTCAAGATCATCCGCGAATACACCCGCGAGGCCGGGGTGCGCAACCTGCAGCGCACCATTGCCCAGGTACTGCGCAAGCTTGCCAAGGAGCTTACCCAGGGCAAGGAGTTGCGTGCTGAGATCACCCCTGAACTGGTGGCTGAACTGTTGGGGCCGCGCAAGTTTCACAACGAAGTGGCGGCAGAGATGGACCGGGTCGGCATTGTCACCGGTCTGGCCTGGACCGAGTCCGGCGGCGACATCCTGTTTGTGGAGGCCACCATCATGCCGGGCAAGGCAGAGCTGATCCTGACCGGGTCGCTGGGGGATGTAATGAAAGAGTCGGCCCGGGCCGCCCTCTCCTATATCCAGGCCCATGCTGCTGACTTCGGTATTGCTGATAACGCCTTTGAAAACCGCACCATCCATATCCATGTCCCCTCCGGAGCCATCCCCAAGGATGGCCCCTCAGCCGGGGTTACCATGGTCACGGCCCTGGTCTCGCTCTTGACCAACAAACCGGCACGCCGCAGTGTGGCCATGACCGGCGAGATTACCCTGACCGGCCGGGTGCTGGCCATCGGCGGCCTGAAGGAAAAGGTGCTGGCTGCCCACCGGGCCGGGGTCAAGACCGTGCTGGCCCCCACCCGCAACCGTGATGATCTGGAAGATATCCCGGACAACGTCCGCCAGGAGCTGGAGTTTGTCTTTATCGAAGATGCGGCCCAGGCGGTGGAGGCGGTGTTGTAGAACATGTTCAGGCTCTCTGCCATTGATCAGCGGATGCTGTTGTTCTTTGTCCGCTTTCAGGCCTTCTTTCAGCTGGCATGGCAGGCCTTTGTCCGTATCTTCCACAGGCCGTACTACTACCGGGATTTTGCAATCCAGTTCGACAAACTGGGGTTCTCCTCCCTCTTTATCTGCGTACTGACCGGTCTGTTTACCGGCATGGTAATGGCCCTGCAGGCCCTGATCCAGCTCAAGCCGTTTGCCGCCACCAGCTATGTGGGCGGTATGGTGGCGGTCACCATGATCAAGGA
>CAZYMK010000427.1:1209-2572 GCA_964648885.1 uncultured Geobacter sp.
TGGGGCCGGTGCTGGCGGCCCTGATGGTCTCGGGCCGGGTCGGTTCAGCCATCACCGCCGAACTGGGCACCATGGTGGTGACCGAACAGGTTGATGCCATGCGGGTGGAAGGGACCGACATCATCCAGCGCCTGGTAACCCCGCGCCTGAAGGCAATGCTGCTGGCCCTGCCGCTTCTGACCATTGTTACCGATGCCGTTGCCATGCTGGGCGGCTTCTTCATCGCCTCCGGCTATGGAATAAGTCCGATCATGTACCTCTCCACCTTTACCCAGTTCATGGTGCCGCTTGACTATCTGGAGGGGGTGGTCAAGCCGCTGGTCTTTGCCTTTCTGATTACCATGATCGCCTGCCAGACCGGGCTTAACACCGGCGGTGGCGCCGAAGGGGTGGGCAACGCAGCCAAACGGGCAGTGGTGATCTCCTCGGTGGTGGTGCTGATGGTGGACTTCTTTATTGCCAAGATCTTTGTGGTGTTCAGGTAAATCCGCGCCGTACAACAATTTTTATAATGACTTCCACCTCAGTTGTATGCAAAATATGATTATCATATTTTGCGGAGATTTCAATGCAAACAGCCATCAGCTCAACCGAAGCAGTCAGAAACTTCTCTGAGCTGCTCAACAACATTCGTTATCGCGGCGACCGTTACACCGTTATCCGGGGTGGCAAACCAGCCGCATCACTGGTTCCGGTGGAACCGCTCAGATCCGACTCTACTCTTGCTGATTTGCGAGATATACTGCGGACCTTACCCCGGCTCGATCAGGAATACCGGTCGTTTACAGCAGACATCATGGCTGTTGCAGCGGCCCAGCCGGCCATGCCGGAGTCGTTACCGTGGGAGTAATCTTTGATTCCAGCGAAATTATCTCCCTAGAACGTAACCGGGGTGCCGTTGATGCACTGATTGCAGGGCGTGAATCCGAGCCGTTCGGTATCAGCGTTATTACGGTTTCGGAATTACTGCATGGTGTAGAACGGGCTGACAGTGAAAACAGAAGACTTAAACGGCTGGCCTTTGTGGAGAAGGTCATTGAGTTGTTTCCTACTTATCCGTTCGATCTGGCTGCAGCCCGCATTTATTCCCGCATCTGGGCATCTCTGCTGCAACGTGGCTTTACAGTAGGCGCCCATGACCTGATGATTGCTGCCACCGCTATTTCACTAGATTATACGGTGATCACCTCAAACCGGCGTGACTTTGAGAAGATCGAAGGGTTACGGCTGGAGGTGCGGTGATACAAACTGGGGCCTTGGGCAAAATACCTTAACAGGGGTTATGTGTGATGTCGTTGGAATTCTATTCTGTATAGGCAGCCGCTCCACATTTACAATTTCAGCTGCCGTGCTATAATGTAGC
>CAZYMK010000428.1:0-2570 GCA_964648885.1 uncultured Geobacter sp.
AGGTTGGTCATTGACCACCGCACTATCCCACCCAAGGAGGACGCATGGATATCCTCGACCTCAGCCGGCTGCAGTTTGCAGTCACCACCATGTTCCACTTCATTTTTGTTCCGCTTACCCTGGGTCTTTCGGTTCTGACTGCCTGGTTTGAAACCAGGTATGTGCAGACCGGTGACGAGACTTACAAGCGGATGACCAAGTTCTGGGGCAAGCTGTTTCTGATCAACTTTGCCCTGGGGGTGGTCACCGGTATCACCCAAGAGTTCCAGTTTGGTATGAATTGGGCCGAGTATTCCCGCTATGTGGGTGATATCTTCGGCGCACCGCTGGCCATTGAGGCCACCGCAGCCTTCTTTCTTGAGTCGGTCTTTATCGGCGTCTGGATCTTTGGCTGGGACAAGCTCTCCAAGAAGGCCCATTGTGTGTCCATCTGGCTGGTGGCCTTCGGCACCAACCTGTCGGCGCTCTGGATTTTGATTGCCAACGGTTGGATGCAGAAGCCGGTCGGTTTTGTACTGCGTAACGGCCGGGCCGAGATGACGGATTTTCTGGCGGTGGTGGCCAACCCCTACGCCTGGATCAAGTTTGTACACACCGTTACCTCCGGGTATGTGCTGGCCGGTTTCTTTATCATGGGAATTGCTGCCTGGCACCTGCTGCGGAAGAACGAGGTGGACTTCTTTGTCCGTTCCTTCAAGACAGCAGCCGTGTTTGCCTTTGTCTCCAGTATTGCCGTGGCGGTGAGTGGTGACTTCCATGCCGTGGAAATCGCCAAGGTGCAGCCGAGCAAATTTGCGGCCATGGAATCGGTATGGGAGACCCAGCGTAATGCCCCGATGCATCTGCTGCTTTGGCCTGATGCTGCCAATGAGCGCAATGCTGTGGCAACGGCCTCGGTTCCCGGTGCTCTCAGCTTTTTGGCCTTCCATGACACCAATGGAGAGGTAAAGGGCTTGAAAGATTTCCCCAAAGAGGAGCGTCCGCCGGTGCTGCCGGTATTTCTCAGCTTCCGTATTATGGCTGGCCTGGGGCCGCTGATTGCTGCTCTGGCCTTTGTGGCGATGCTGATGCCGCGCTGGAAGCGATTTGTTGATTTCAAAATCTTCCTCTACATCATGGTGGCGGCTATTCCGTTGCCGTATCTAGCCATACAGTTAGGCTGGCTGGTGGCCGAGCTGGGGCGTCAGCCTTGGGCGGTTTACGGGGTTCTCACGACCGCCGCCAGTGTCTCGAAATCGGTTTCGCTGACACAGGTAGCCGGTTCATTGATCGGGTTTACGGCTCTTTACGGACTGTTGGGGGCCATTGATATCTATCTGCTGCAAAAGTATGCCAGAAAAGGGCCTGAACCGGAAACCTCAGGCATGATCCCGGCCAAGGAGGTGGCGTAATATGGAAATGCTGCAGATTACCTGGTTTGTTCTGTGGGCAGTGCTGTGGGCGGTCTATTTCATGCTGGATGGCTTTGTCTTTGGGGTCGGTTTCATGTCCGGCATCATCGCAAAGAACGATACCGAGAAGAGGCTCCTGATCAACGGTGTGGGGCCGGTATGGGATGGCAATGAGGTCTGGCTGCTGACCGCTGGTGGTGCCACCTTTGCTGCCTTTCCCACCACCTACGCCCTGATGTTCAGCTATCTCTACACGGCGTTATTGCTGCTGCTGTTCTCTCTGATCGTGCGCGGCGTCTCTTTTGAATTCCGGGGCAAGATCGACAACTCGGAGTGGAAAAAGGCTTGGGATGCCGCCATTGTCATATCCAGCTTTCTACCGGCGCTGCTGTTTGGCGTGGCCTTTGGCAATATCTTCATGGGGCTGCCGATGGATGCAGCCGGTTACCACGGCGGTCTGCTGTCGCTCTTGAACCCCTACGGTATTGTGACCGGTCTGCTGTTTGTCATGCTGTTTGCCGTGCACGGCTCGCTCTATGCCGCCATCAAGACCACTGGTCAGCTTTCGGCACGTGCCTTTGCCCTGGCAAAACTGCTCTGGATTCCGCTGCTGATGATTGCGGTGATCTTCCTGGGCCACACCGCCTACGCCACCAAGCTGTATGACAACTACCTGGCTGCCCCGGTGCTGTTCATCGCGCCTTCCATTGCCGTACTCGCCCTGCTGGCAGTTCAGTACTTCATGATCAAGGAGCAGGCCCTGAAGTCCTTTGCCGCCTCCTGTATTACGATCGTTTTTGTGGTGGCAACCGGTGTGACCGGTCTGTTCCCGAACCTGATTCCCTCTACCCTGGATCCGGCCTACAGCCTGACGATCTTTAACTCATCGTCAAGCCAGTACACCCTGACCATCATGACCGTGGTGGCCTTTATCTTCGTGCCGACGGTTATCCTCTACAAGATCTGGGCCTACCGGGTCTTCCGCGATCCGGTTACGGAAAAGGACCTGGTGGATAATCACAACGCCTATTAAGCAGCATTTCATCCTAAAAACGGCAGTTCATTAACACAGAGACACAGAGAATACAGAGAAATCAGAGGCTTAAAAACAAACTAAAGCGTATTTTTTGGGTGAATCAAAAAAATGGTCTCAAGCTTTTAAGTTATAGATTTTACTCT
>CAZYMK010000429.1:0-2564 GCA_964648885.1 uncultured Geobacter sp.
GACCTCTCCCGGCTGCATCTGATCGAAGACGGGCTGCGTACCCTGGTGGAAGGAGTATCAGAGGCCACCGGCGAGAAGTTCTTTCAGTTTCTGGTACTGCATCTGGCCCGGGCGGTTGACGCAGACTTCGCCTTTATCGGCGAGTTTGTCGACAAGGAGCGGACCACCATCCAGACCGTTGCGGTCTGTGCCGATAACGCCATACAGGAAAATTTCAGCTTTCCGCTACCCAACACCCCCTGTGAGCAAGTGCTGGCCAGTGGCCTGCGCATTTACCAGAGCGGGGTACTCAACCGCTTCCCCCTTGATCGTCTGGCCCTTGAGATGGGGGTAGAAAGCTATATCGGCATCCCCCTGATCAGTTCCCACAACAGCACCCTGGGCCCCATGGCGGTCTTCAGCCGCCGTCCGATCAGAGAGGCACACCTGGCCGCCTCCATGCTGCAGATCTTTGCAGTGCGGGCCGCCGCCGAGCTGGAACGTCTGCAGGCAGAGCGCAGCCTCAGAGAGACCGAGAACCGACTCAAAACCATTGTCAACTCGGTCCACACCGGCATCCTGGTCATTGACCCGCTCAATCACATGATCGTTGACGCCAATGAAGTGGCTGCCGCCAGCCTGGGGCGGAGCCGGGAGGAACTGATCGGCAGTTCCTGCCACCGCTTTATCTGTCCCAACGAGGAGGGGCGTTGCCCGGTTACCGACCTGCACCAGGAACTGATCAATGATGAACGGGAGCTGGTGCGCGCCGACGGCACCCGGTTCTCGGTCATCAAGACCGTCAGCCGGGTGGTGCTGGACGGTCGTGAGCACCTGCTGGAGAGTTTTGTTGATATCAGCAGACGGATACAGGTGGAGAGCGAGCTGAAGGAGAGTGAGGAACGCTACCGGATGCTGGTGGAAAACCAGTCCGATCTGGTGATCAAGTGCGACCGGGCCGGCAGGCTGTTGTTTGTCAGCCCCTCTTTCTGCAAGCTGTTCGGCCGATCAGAAGAGCAGCTGCTGGGACAGCCGCTGCTGCCGATTATCCTGCAGCCGGGTGAAACCTGCCAGGAAGCGCTGCTTCCCGCCACGGCCTGCCCTGAAACCGGCTACTACCGCGAGTACCTCTCACCCACCGTCAACGGCAACCGCTGGATCGGCTGGGCCTTGCGCTGCACCAGCACTACCGCCGGACAGGCAGAGGCGATCGTGGGCATGGGGAGGGACATTACCGATCGTAAAGAGGCTGAACAGACCATCACCAAGCTGGCTTACCACGATTCGATCACCGGACTGCCCAACCGTTCGCTGCTGTACGACCGCTTGAAACTGGCCATCAGCCGGGCAGAGCGTGACCATCAGGGGGTGGCAGTTCTGTTTCTTGACCTGGACCGCTTCAAGTCGATCAATGACACCCTGGGGCATGCCGCCGGCGACCAGCTGCTGCAACAGGTGGCAGGCAGGCTGGAGAGCTGCGTCCGCTCATCCGACACCGTGGCCCGTCTGGGGGGTGATGAATTTGTGGTGCTGATCTCGGCGGTTGAAAGCGACCATGCCGTCGGCACTGTCGTGATGAAGATCCTGGAGCAGGTGGCTGAACCGTACCGGATCGATGAACATGAGGTCTACACCACCTCCAGCATCGGTATTGCGCTCTACCCCCGTGATGGTCGCGATGCCGACGAACTGCTTAAAAACGCCGATATGGCCATGTACCAGGCCAAGGAGGCCGGCCGCAATACCTGCCACTTCTTCTCGCCAGAGCTGAACATGCGGGCCACCGAACGGATGCTACTGGAAAGCACCATGCGGCGGGCACTGGAGCGAAACGAGTTCTTCCTGGCCTTCCAGCCCCAGATGGAGCTCTCCAGCGGTCGTATTGCCGGCATTGAGGCACTGGTCCGCTGGCGGCACCCGGAGCTGGGTATCGTCCCGCCGGCCCACTTCATCCCGATTGCCGAAGAGACCGGCCTGATTGTGCCGCTGGGTGAGTGGGTACTGGAAACGGCCTGCCGTCAGGCCGTGATCTGGCAACAGCAAGGGCACCCGCCCCTGCGGATGGCGGTCAATGTCTCAGCCCGTCAGTTCCGTCAGAAAAACCTGGGGCTGCGGATCGAAAAGATCCTGGCAGAGACCGGCCTCGATCCGGCACTGCTGGAGCTGGAACTGACCGAGAGTGCGGTGATGGAAAACCCGGACGAGGCGGTCCTGACCCTGCGGCAGCTCAAGCAGATGGGGATCACCCTCTCCATTGACGACTTCGGCACCGGTTACTCATCGCTGTCTCACCTGAAACACTTCCCGATTGATCGGCTCAAGATCGACCGTTCCTTTGTTCGCCACGTGACCCGTGACCAGAACGATGCCACCATTGCCGAGGCGATCATCGCCCTGGCCCACAGCATGCAGCTGTCAGTAGTGGCTGAAGGGATTGAACACAATGAGCAGATGCAGTTCATGTCCAACCGCCGCTGCGATATCATGCAGGGCTACTACCTCTCACGGCCGGTATCGGCAGCTGAATTCGGTGATTTTTTGAAGAAACTGCACGACCATGACGGCAGCGCACACGGCATGCTGGG
>CAZYMK010000430.1:0-333 GCA_964648885.1 uncultured Geobacter sp.
GTTCTTTAAGCTGTTCCTCATCAAACACCCCCACAAAGACGGTGCCCAGCCCCAGATCGTGGGCCGCCAGCATCAGGTTCTGGGCGGCAATCCCCAGGTCGGCCATGTAGTACTGCTCGCCGCGCAGGTCGCCTGACTGCAGCGGGTCGGCACAGGCCACCAGCACAATCGGGGCCTGGGCCAGCCCCTTCTGGGCCGGGTTGTTCTTATAGCCGTAGGTGGCAAAGAACGATTCCACAAACGACAGTTCACTGATCCTCTTGCGCACCTCTTGATCCTGCACCACCACCAGACTCCAGCACTGCCTGTTTGACCAGGAGGGGGCCTGTTGCA
>CAZYMK010000430.1:343-1566 GCA_964648885.1 uncultured Geobacter sp.
GGTCTGCAGTTTTTCCGGTTCAATCGGCTGATCGGAAAATTTGCGGATACTTCTGCGGGTCTTGATCGCCTCCAGGGTCTCCATAGACGGCCTCCTTCTCTTTTGTTTGATATGCTGCGACGTTTAATCTGCCTGATCGTTACGGCAGTATGACCACTACACGCCCCCGTATTTTACCCTGCAGGATGCTCTGCAGTTTCTCTTCCAGATTTACCAGCGTTACATCGCTTGCAACGGTTGTCAGATGCTCTGGGCGCCATACTCCGGCAAGTCTCTCCCACACCTGCAGGCGCAGGGCCATCGGACAGTTGACCGAATCAATCCCGATCAGGCTGACACCGCGTAAAATGAAAGGATAGACGTTCATGGGCAGCTCAGCCGAGCCTACCAGGCCGCAGCAGGTAACCGCTCCGCCGTAGCGGGTTGATTTCAGCGCTGCCGCCAGCATTGCACCACCAACCATATCCACCACACCGGCCCAGCGGCTGATGACCTCTGCAGCGCCCAATGTCCGCAGGAACGCTTCATCGCTACTCTTGCCGGTTGCTGCCACAACCCGGTAGCCGGCCCTGGCAAGGATGGCTACCGCACTACTGCCGACCCCGCCGGTGGCGCCAGTGACCAGAACATCTCCACTTGCAGGCAGAACACCGGCCTGCTCCAGCTTCAGGACCGACAGCGCCGCTGTAAATCCAGCAGTGCCGATCACCATGCTCTCACGCAGATCAAGACCGGCAGGCAATGGCACCGCCCATTCAGAGGGAATACGGATAAAACCGCCCCAACCACCGTCGGTCTCCATTCCCAGATCATAACCGGTGATAAGTACCTGCCGGCCCGGAGAAAATCTGCCGTTTGCGCAGCTGACAACCTCACCGGCCGCATCTATTCCCGGTGTATGGGGAAACTGACGGGTCACACCGGGATGCCCGGTGGCTGAAAGGGCATCCTTGTAGTTGAGCGAAGAGTAGCTCACCTTTAGCAGCAGATCGCCTGGGGGCAGGTCTGCAATGGTACGCTCCTGAATAGTCCGTGCGAACTGCTTATCTTCGCCTTTTGTCACAACCAGGGCCTTGAATGCTGTGTGTAACTCCATAGATCGTTCTCCTTTGCTATTAACATTAGACCGGTCGTCTAGTTTAAATACAATAAAAAATCATTCAATTAACTATGCGAAGAATCTAAAAAAAATTTGCTTGGGAAGAGGATGAATGATAAATCTC
>CAZYMK010000430.1:1576-2563 GCA_964648885.1 uncultured Geobacter sp.
GACCCCTCCCAGCCGGACAGGATAAACGAGGCCATTGCATCAACATTAACCCGGCTGTCCAGTTCTTCTGCAGCCTGCGCCTCCTGCAGACAAGTTGCAAACAGCTGCTTCCAGACAGCAAAAATCTCATCCAGTCTGGCGCGAAAACGCTCGTTCTGATCAGCCATCTCCTGTCCCAGGTTGCCGATCAGGCAACCCCTGCTGCAGTGGTTCTGGGTAAGCTGTGCCAGCGTCCGTTCCAGCAACCCTCGGATTCTGCCCAGCGGTGTGCGGCTCTCATCGGTCAGCAAGGCGGTGATCCGTGGGCTGTAGAAGGCGGCAAACTGGTCAATTACCGCCAGACCAAACTCCTCCTTGCTCTTGAAGTAGTGATAGAACGATCCCTTGGGAACTCCAGCCTCCTTCAGCAGCAGGTCAATACCGGTGGCGTTGTAGCCATGCCTGGAGATCAGGTCGGTGCCGATCCTGATGATGTCACTGCGGGTGTCTTTCTTGTCCATGCCGGGGAAAATAGACCGATCGGTCTAGCGAGTCAATCTCTTTTTTTCTGGAAGGGTGGAGGTAAACCTTGCTTACCTTTGCATTGACGCTGCTTCCGGCTTGTGGATGGTGATCACGACATCGTCTGCAGGAACAACGGGTTCGGCGCAATGCAACTGAAGTCGGAGTTTGTGAAAAAGGCCTGATCAGGTGCAAACAGGGGGCAGCCGACACTGCAGCTGCTCCCTGTTCACGAGTTGGCAAATTCCAGCATCCGCTCACGCAACGCCATAACCGCTTCCCGAGAAGGGTCGCTGTTACCCATTCCTTTCAGCCAGAACCGGTCAAAAATCCGCCTGCTTTTCGTTTCCACCTGCATCTCTGCAGGAAAAAGTGAAAACAGACTGAAGGTATTGAGTAGCGATGACAAGACGCCGATCCGGTCAGGACCGTTCGCCTCAATATACAGACTGCCATCACATTTTGTGGACCGTTCAAGCTGATAAT
>CAZYMK010000431.1:0-2560 GCA_964648885.1 uncultured Geobacter sp.
TGTCAGGGCAAGATGATCCTGCTGCCTGGCTGAGGCGGCCTCTTCTGGCGGTGCCAGAAGTGTGGGCTGCGACTTTCGTACCACCGGAAACAGGAAGGCTGCAGCTGCTCATAGCAGATCGGCAGATTTTATTTAGGACTGGATAGAAAAAGTGCTTGACGCCCGAAATCACTTTGACTATAGTCCACAACTCTGTAAAAAACGAAGAGGTGGTAGCTATGTACGCTGTGATTAAAACAGGTGGAAAGCAATACAAAGTCGCTGAAGGCGATTTTCTGAAGGTTGAGAAGCTGGATAACCCGTCTGGCGACATCATTGAGTTTGGTGAAGTGCTGATGATCGGCGGCGAGACCGTCAAGGTCGGTGCGCCACTGGTGGCCGGTGCCTCTGTGACAGCCAGGATTGCGGTACAGGGTCGTGACAAGAAGATCCTGGTCTTCAAGTCCAAGCGGCGTAAGAACAGCCGTAAGCTGATCGGTCATCGCCAGTACCATACGGTGCTGAAGATTGAAAAGATCAGCGCCTAGTCAGTACCCGATTTTATTTTTTTTGAGGAGAGAGTACCATGGCACATAAAAAAGGCGTCGGTAGTTCCCGTAACGGTCGTGATTCAGATGGCCAGCGACTTGGCTGCAAGAAGTTCGGTGGTGAGCTGGTCAAGGCCGGCAATATCATCTACCGTCAGCGCGGCACCCAGATCCACCCCGGCAACAATGTCGGTTGCGGCAAGGATTATACCCTGTTTGCCCTGATCGAAGGCGTGGTCAAGTTCGAGCGGATGGGACGTGATCGTAAAAAAGTTTCGGTGTACGCCGCCTGAATCGGCTGCACATTTTCTCCAAAAAAGCCCGACAGGTTAGCCCTGCCGGGCTTTTTTGCGTCAGCAGCTGCACCGATGCCGTACTGTGCTATACTGTGGTATGGCCAAGGGCCAACAGCGACGATCAGTACAGGAGGAAACTATGAAAGAGACGGTTGTGATGATGCTGGGCCTGTTGCTATGCGCGAACCTGGCGCTAGCCGATGACCTGAAGGATGCTGCAGACAAGGTATCCCTGCTGTCTGCACGACTGACAAAGCTGCAAGAATCCAGGGCCGCTGAGTATGCCAAGCCGGCTCTTGATGCGGCGCAGACCAGTATTGGTGCAGTCAAGGCGGCCCTGGCAGCCAGGAACGGGACGCAGGCACTGCAAAAGGCAGAAAGTGCCGATCTGCAGCTGACACTGGCTGAGGCCAAGGCTGCAGAGCAGGAAAGTGCCGAGCAGCTGGTGTTGCGACGGGCTGAGCTGAGGAAGCTGGAGACCCAGTTTGATCAGTTGCTTCAGACAGGAGGAAATTGAGATGAGACAGGGCATCGTGATTTTTATTGGAGTGCTGTTGCTGTCGTGGTCAACTGTTGTACTGTCTGCGGAAAAAGCAGATTACCCGGCGCTTCTGGACCAGAACCGGGATCGACTGGAGGATACAGCCGCCAAAGTAGGCAATTATCCTGACGCATTGGAAGCCATTGCCATCGGCCGGGCCTCACTGAAAAAGGCCGAGCAGGCTTACGACAAGGGGCAAAAGTGGATGGGTTTGGGCAGCCTCAAGCCTGAAGCTGAGCAGGAGGTCCGTCATGACCTTGAAATGGTTGATCTGGCGGTTACTCTGGCAGTTTCCCGCGCAGCCAAAGGGAAAAACACTGAAGATACTGCAGTCGTGGAAAAACAGATGGAACTGGTTAAAACCAGAGTAAAGTTACTGGATGAGCGCAAGCAGGGCGAGGATAAGCTGCGCCAGGAGCTCCAGAAGTCTGAAGCGATTGCCAAAGAACTCGCTTCAGTAAAGGAATCGTACGGTACGGTATCCAGGCAGCTGGAGCAGGTGCGTGCTGAGAATAAAAAACTACAGGAACAGCTTGCCGTCTTGACAGCGGAAAAAGGTGTACTTGCACAGGAGCTTGAAAAATTCAAACAGGTTGTTGTTGCACCGCCTGCTCCGGCATCGCAGGTCCCTGCACCGCTACCGCCGGCAGCACCCCAGCCAGCGGCCCCGGTCGGCAGTCCCTGATTCGGGTGGTCTGTTATGCCGGGCAGCGCTCCAGCAGTACCACGGCATGGGCCGAGATCCCCTCGCCCGTGCCGGTAAAACCCAGCCCTTCCTCGGTGGTGGCCTTGACATTGATCCGGTCGACCTCCACCCCACAGGCCCGAGCGATATTTTCACGCATGGCCGGGATGTGGGGCGCCATCTTGGGGCGCTGGGCGATGATGGTGGCATCCAGGTTGCCGACGCAGTAGCCTTGTGCCCTGATCAGTCCGATAACATGCTCCAGCAGCTTCATGGAGTCAGCCCCTTTGAAGGCCGGATCGGTGTCGGGAAAGTGCTTGCCGATGTCCCCCAGTGCCAGTGCCCCCAGCAGGGCGTCGGCTATGGCGTGCAGCAGCACATCGGCGTCAGAATGACCCAAAAGCCCCTTCTCATGCGGAATATCAACCCCGCCCATGATCAGTTTTCTTCCCTCCACCAGGCGGTGGACGTCGTAGCCGTGTCCGATTCTCATGGTGTTCCATCCTTGTAA
>CAZYMK010000432.1:0-2553 GCA_964648885.1 uncultured Geobacter sp.
TGTCGCAGTTGGCAAAATTGAGGATAATCACGTCATACTGATCCTGCTCCAACCGTCTGATCACCTCATTCGTCACGGCAAAGGCGCTCATCTCCGGCTTCTGGTCATAGGTAGCCACTTCTTTGGGGGAAGGGATCAAGGCACGGTCTTCGTTGGGGAAGGGTGTCTCAACCCCGCCGTTGAAGAAGAAAGTGACATGGGCGTACTTTTCGGTCTCGGCAATCCGCAGCTGGTGCAGACCGGCATCGGCCAGCACACCACCCAGGATGTTGGTCAATTCCTGCTGGTCATAGGCAATCGGCAGGCCGAAGGTGGCGTCGTACTCAGTCATGCAGACATAGCCGGACAATCTGGGTACCCGCTGGCGCTGGAAGCCGCCAAACTGCTCAAAGGTCAGGCTGCGGGTAATCTCGCGGGCCCGGTCTGAACGGAAATTGAAGAAGATAATGCCGTCACCGTCGTTGATAGCAGCAGCCGGACCAATGACCGCGGGCAGCACGAATTCATCGGTAATACCGGCTGCATAGCTGGCACTGATCGCCTCGGCTGCAGAGGCGGCCTGATTCCCCTGGCCCAGCACCATGGCGTTGTAGGCCTTTTCTACCCGCTCCCAGCGATTGTCTCTGTCCATGGCGTAGTAACGACCGATAACTGTGGCGATCCTGCCGTGGTCGACCCGCTTTATCTCAGCTTCCAGCTCCTGCAGGTAGCCGGCACCACTCTGGGGTGGGGTGTCACGGCCATCCAGCAGGCAGTGGATGCAGGTCTCTTTGACCCCCTGCTGCTTGGCAAGCGCCAGCAAGGCGTACAGGTGACTGTTGTGGGAATGGACCCCGCCGTCTGACACCAGGCCCGCAAGGTGCAGACGTCCACCACTGCTCTTTACCTTGCTGATGCAGTCCAGCAGCACCGGGTTGGTGAAGAAGTCGCCGTCCTGGATCGACTTGGTGATGCGGGTCAGATCCTGGTAGACAATCCGGCCAGCCCCCAGATTGAGGTGCCCAACCTCCGAGTTACCCATCTGACCGTCCGGCAACCCTACTGCCATACCGGAGGTGTGGATCCGGGTGTGGGGGTAATCGGCCAGCAGCTGGTCAAGGTTGGGTGTCTTGGCCTGGGCCACGGCATTGTTGGCCGGATCAGGGTTGATCCCCCAGCCGTCAAGGATCATCAGCATCAGCGGTTTTTTCATCAGCGCGCTCCTCTTAAAAGCGGGGGCCCATCGGTGACCCCATGCCGCTCTTCTTCTTTTTGCTGCCGTCAACCTGCTCGATGATCACCTCATCGCCTTCTTTAATCCCACCCTCCACCAGTTCGGCAGAGGAGGTGTCCGTGAGTCCGGTTTTGACCGGCACGGCCAGTGGAGCCCCCTCTTTTAACAGGTACACCTGCTGCTCGCCCGGCTTGCCTTTAGCGCCGCTCTTTTGACTGGCACCTGCCCCCTGCGCTTTACGGTTCTTTGTCTCATCTGCAGTCTTTGGTCTGAAGCGAAGCGCTGCAGACGGGATCTTCAACACCTCATCCCTGCGACCGGTTTCAATTGACACGTTGGCGGTCATACCCGGCTTCAGCTTCAACTCATGGTTATCCACCTGTACCACCACCACGTAGGTCACCACATTCTGGACCGTGATCGGGGCTGAGCGGATCTGGGTCACCTCGCCCTGAAAGGTGCGATTCGGATAGGCATCAACCGAAAAACTGACCGGCTGCCCCAGCCGGGCCTGACTGATGTCGGCCTCGTCAACGCTGGTCTCGATCTGCATCTTGGTCAGATCCTGGGCAATGGTAAACAGAGTCGGGGTCTGGAACGAGGCGGCCACGGTCTGGCCCACATCCACGCTACGGGAGATCACCACCCCGTCCACCGGTGAACGAATGACCGAGTTTTTCAGATTCGTCTCAGCCAGCATCAGAGACCCACGGGTCTGTATCACCCCGGCCTCAGCCGCGCTGATCCCTGCCAGGGCCGCATCGTAGGCGGTCTGGGCAGCATCAAAATCGCTCTGGGCCACAATCCCCTGGGCGATCAACTGCTTGTTGCGCTCCAGGGTCCGCTTGGCATCGGCCAGGGTAACCCGGGCCTTTTGCAGGGTCGCCAGTGAATTTTGATGGTTACCCCTGGCCTGCTCAACCTGGGCAAGGAAGAGCGAAGGATCCAGTTCGACAATTACCTGACCTTTTTTTACCCGGGAATCATAATCAACATACCGCTTCTGAATGGTACCTGAGACCTGAGAGCCAACCTGCACGGTGGTGACCGGGTTCACCGTGCCGGTTGCGGAGATAACGGCTACAATGCTTCCTTTTTCCACCTTGACGGTCTTGTAGCTGATCTTGGGGGGGCGTTTGAGTAAAAACCAGGCGCTGCCGACAGCGGCAATCAGCAGTATACCTATAATGATGAGCTTTTTCATAGTTTGTGCAGAGTACGCAGAAAAAAACCCCGTGTCAACCGACACGGGGTTCGTTACATGCGCCTGCCGAGCATTACTGACGGCAGGCTAACCTCGGCAACCCTCCTTGCAGTGGGAAACCGGACGAATTCTGAAG
>CAZYMK010000433.1:0-2551 GCA_964648885.1 uncultured Geobacter sp.
CATACCGTTGTAGGCGAAAGGCTGCTGGCAGAGGCGGGCAGCTTTCCTTCGCTGGAACTGGGGCGTGTCATCGCCCTGCAACATCACGAAAAATGGGACGGCAGCGGCTACCCCAACGGCCTGCACGGTGAAAATATCGACCTGACCGCCCGGATCGTCACCATTGTGGATATCTTTGATGCCCTGCTGTCGGAACGTCCCTACAAGAAACCGTTCAGCATGGAGCAGGCCGTGGCGATCATGGAAGAGGGGCGGGGTACCTTCTTTGATCCGCAGCTGCTGGAACTTTTTATGAAGCATCTGCCCACGTTTGTGGCCATTCGCAACCGGTTGAATGACAATCAGGAAGAACGGGAACTGGCCAGACAGCTGCTGGTTGGTCGGGTCGCAGAGGTGTCGGGGTGAGAGAGAATCAATCGTTTGATTACCTTGATAACACCTGACCTTGGCAGACCCGCAGTTGACAGAGCTTGATCAGGCCTTTGAGCGGTTCTGCAATCGTTACACCATGTGGGAGCGTGCATGAAGATAATCACCATCAACCAACGGCTTGTAGCTGGCGTTGCCCTGTTTCTGGTACTGGTGCTGGGCGGCACTGCTGTTGCCACCTATCTTTACTTCAAGCAGCAGACCCGCGATCTGATCAAGACGCAGCAGTTCAGCACCCTGAAGAGTGTTGCCGAAGGGTTGGACGACAAGCTGATTTCGTCCCATAACGCCCTGATCGGGGTGGCCGGGGTGTTGCCCCAGGGGGTGCTGAAAGATCAGGATGCGGCACAGACCTGGCTGAACAACCGTACCGGCATCCGCAGCATCTTTAACAGTGGCCTGTTTATTTTTACCTCTGAAGGTCGTCTGCTGGTGGAAAACCCCCGGCTACCCGGTCGGCGTGGCAAGGATTTTTCCTTCCGCGAGTATTACCTGCAGACCGTGCAGACTGGCAAGCCGATCATCTCTAATCCCTATCCCTCATCCAAGCATGGCCGCCCCACCGTCATGATGACCGCACCGATATACAGCAGTGACAAGCGGCTGGTGGCGATTCTGGGCGGCGCCATAGACCTCTTGACCCAGGACAGTACTTTTTACAACCTGACCAAGGCAAAGATGGGCAAAACCGGTTATTACTTCCTGTATGCCCCTGATCGCACCATGATCGCCCATCCGGACCCGACCCGCATCATGAAACAGGATGTGCTGCCGGGCGTAAACCGCCTGTTTGATCTGGCCCTGGACGGTTTTGAAGGAAGCGACGAAACGGTCAACAGCAGGGGACTGCACAGCATTTCTTCCTTCAAGCGGCTCAAGACCAACGGCTGGATACTGGGGGCCAACCTGCCAGTGGCTGAGGCCTACCAGCCGGTCAAGCGTTTCAGGCTGGTCTACCTGGGGGGAATGGTGCTGGTGGTGCTGGCCGGCATCGGCGGCACCTGGTGGCTGGGGCGCACCATTACCGGCGGCCTGACCCGGCTGACCGGAGCCATTGCCGGCATGGACCCCCATCAGCTGGACCGGACCCTGATCGTTGAGTCTGATGACAGCCGCGAGGTGCAGCAGCTGACCGATGCCTTTAATCGCCTGATCGGCCGGATTGAGTTTGATCGACGCAAGCTGCTCAAGAGCCAGGAGCTGACCCGGATCGGCTTCTGGGAGCAGGATCATCGCACCAAAGAGGTACATTGGTCACCCATGATCTATTCCCTGCTGGGGATGCGTCAGACCGGTGCCCCTTCGGTTGAGCGCTATCTTGAACGGGTGCATCCCGATGACCGTGAGCTGCTCTTGGCTGCCTGGCAGCAGAGCCTTCAGCAGCGGACCAACTTTACCGCTCATCACCGCCTGCTGCTGCCGGGCGGGCAGGTCCGATACCTGCACGTGCAATGTGAGACCGGTTTTGGTCCTGATGGCGCGCCGCTCCATTCTCTGGGCACCATGCAGGATCAGACCGAACAGGTTGCCCGGCAGGAACGGCAGGCCCTGCTGTTTCAGGCCATTTCCGACAGCGGCCTTGGAGTGCTGCTGATCGATCGTCAGTACCGGATCCGCTATATGAACGATGCGATCAAGCGGATCTATGGCGATTGTACCGGCCTGCTCTGTCATCAGGAGCTGGGATGTTCGGATCAGACCTGCAGCTACTGCTGGTTTGAAGAGCGGTTGAGCTGTGGTGGCAGTGGTGCCAGCGAGCTGTGTCATCCGGAAGGCACGGTATTCAGTGTGGTAGCCTTGCCGTTTGTTGACAGCGACGGCACCTTCTGCATGCTGGAGCTGATGCAGGATGTGACTGAACAGCGTAAAGTCGGCCAGGCCCTTGAGGAGGCCCGTCAGGCTGCCGAAGCGGCCAACCGGGCCAAGAGCGAGTTTCTGGCCAACATGAGCCATGAGATCCGCACCCCGATGAACGGCGTGTTGGGGATGGCCGAGCTGCTTGGCTTTACATCGTTAGCCCCGGATCAGCAGGAGTACCTTGACTGCATCAGAAGTTCCGGTGATAGCCTGCTGGCCCTGATCAACGATATCCTTGACCTGTCCAAGATCGAGGCCGGCAAGG
>CAZYMK010000434.1:0-2300 GCA_964648885.1 uncultured Geobacter sp.
GTACCACCACCTGATTGCCGGTTTTTTCTTCATGGGCCTTCAGCTGCTCACTCAGTTGACGGCGTGTCTCCACAGACAGTAGCTGCGCGTTATCCGTAACCCTGCCGGTCAGATACGGAATTTCCAGGGCAAAGAGATGACCGGACTGCCCATGCAGACAACTGAGCAGCAACAACAGCAATAGCAGCGGCTTTTTCATTGGCCACGCTCCTCAAGGATATTAGGCAACAGATCGTTACCGGCTGCGCCGGGGGACACTGTAGAGAGCGGTTTTTCAAGCTGCTGAAGTCCCAGACTCAGCGCTTCGGCAATCCTGCCCTGCCTCAGATCCAGCTCCATCGAGCTGATGACCCCCTGCAGCACCTCATTGGGCAGGTACGGCTCCAGCCCCTTGTCCGGCATCACCACGATCTGATGTTCAAAGAGACTGACCAGCAGCAGCAGCGCCCGATGATCAGGGGTCGCAAAGATCCCGTTTTCCAGAATCATTGACTGGGCATACTGGCGGACCTCGGTGGCGGCGCGATAAGGGGAGAGAAACAGACGGGCAAAGACGGTAGAGAACACCGTCAGTAGAGCTGCTGTGGCACCGGCAGCCAGTGCGGCTGTAATGGTCAACATCGTCTGAAACTCGCCAGCACCCAGCGGCACAACCATCAGAAGCCCGGCCGCTGTTGATACGCCAAATGCAAAGGCTTTCCACGGCAGTTCTTCATAACTGTCACTTCGCTGGACAACTGCAACAACCAGCTGCAGCCCGTGATGCGCTTCCAGGGTACGCACCGTCGCATCTATCCGGTTTCGTTCCGTATCACTGAGTACTCTCGTCATAATCACCATCCCATGCAGGTATGAGTAAAAAAGTACCAGAACTCCGCAGCTTGTCAAACAAGGGTCGCAGCCGGTAGCATTAAGATGCCCACTGATCAACTCCAGCGCAATCAGATACCCAGGCCAGGATACACCATGTCAGTATTCACCCCTGTCTTTTCTCAAACAGCAGTAACAAGGCCGGTAAAAAGATCAGAAACGCCAGTACAATGGCGGTCATCCCCAAAGACATGACGGCGCCAATGCTGAAGACCCCCTGGTGACGGGCCACCATCAGGGCGCCGAAGCTGAACAGGATGGTCAGGGCATTCAGGAAAACCCCTTTGCCGGCGCTGCTGAATGCTACCTCCACCGGTGATTCCTCCCCCTTCAGGTGGCGGCTGATGATGTAGATGGCCGAGTCAATCCCCACCCCCAGCAGTAGCGGCATCACAATGATATTGGCCACGTTGAATTTCAGGCCGAACATCCACATCCCCCCCACCATCACCAGTAATCCCACAGCCAGCGGCGCAACCCCCAGCAGGGTTGAGCGGAAGCTGCGGAAGGCGATCAGCAGGATCAGTACCACCCCCCCCATGGCATACATGAAGGCCTGCAGGTAGGAGCGCTTCAGAATCTTGAACGATTCATACACGCTGACCGGTTCGCCGGTGGCATGGGGATCAACGGATTTGATCTGGTTAACGAATTCCGCCAGGGGCTGTTCGTTGAAGATCTCATTTTTCGGGGCGATCTGTAGCAGCAGACGGCCATCCTTACCCACAAAACGTTGCTTCAGCCCCTCTGGAACATCCTTCTCGGTCACAGCGCGGGCGTTCAGGCTCTCCTTCAGCAGCTTCAGCTTTTCAGGCAGCGGGGCAAACATCTCCTCCTGCATCTCCCGCAGCATGGTCAGGGCATTGCCATCCTTTTCCTTTTCCAGTCCAGCAAAGAATTTGTCCAAGGTCTTCAGGAAGGCGGCTATCGGTTGTGCCTCAGGCAGCTTCTGCACTTCAAGATGAAGCTTCAGTTTATCCACCCGCTCACGAAAACCTTCAAAAACTGCAGGCAGCTCCATAACCCGCAGGTTCTCTTGATATGGCACCGGCTGCACCGGTGCCATAACCTGCTGTATCTGCTTCAGCACTGCCAGCTTCTCCGGTTGCTGCTCAGGCACCAAAATAGCCGGAGTTTTCTTTGCTCTTCATCAGTTTGTAGGCGTAGGTGACCGATTCCAGCCCCCTGGCCTGCAGGTTGAGCATATTGAAATCAAACGGCACCCTGGTGAGCGCTGCGGCTCCGGTCAGCGCAAAAAATGTTGTGGCAGCCACAATCAGTCCCGGCCGGGCAAACAACCGTGCAATTCCTTGACCCTTGCCCTTTAGGCCCGTCTTTGGGGTACTTGACCCTTGCCCTTTAGGCCCGTCTTTGGGGTACTTGTCCCTTGCCCCTTGCCACTTGTTCATAATCAACAGCAGGGCAGGCAG
>CAZYMK010000434.1:2310-2543 GCA_964648885.1 uncultured Geobacter sp.
GTGCCATAACCTGTTGTATCTGCTTCAGCACTGCCAGCTTCTCCGGTTGCTGCTCAGGCACCAGTGCAGGCAGAGAGACCACATGATGCACACTGGGAAGTGCTTCAAGGCGTTTGGTCAGTGTGATTGCCTCATCACGGTCCCTGGCCATTGAAACACCAAAATAGCCGGAATTTTCCTTGCTCTTCATCAGTTTGTAGGCGTAGGTGACCGATTCCAGCCCCCTGGCCTGC
>CAZYMK010000435.1:0-2532 GCA_964648885.1 uncultured Geobacter sp.
AGAGCAGCATCCCTGGCAGTGGGTCGGCTGGGACTACCTCTACAGCCACGACATCACCGAGCAGATCCGCTACATGGTTGGGCTGTTTGAAGCAGCTATGAACGCAACAGAATGAGATAAAAAGCAACCCCCCTCAATCCCCCCTTGTCAGGGGGGAAGTTACAAAGCTCAAGCTCCTCCCCTGACAAGGGGAGGCTGGGAGGGGTTTAAGGAGATAACCATGCACTTTTTAACCGTATCCGGCCCCCCATCATCGGGTAAAACCTCGGTCATCTTAAGGGTGATTGAGGCGCTGCAGGCCAAACAGAAAAAGATCGGGGTGGTCAAGTATGACTGCCTGATGACCGAAGATGATCTGCTCTATGCCAAGAAAGGGGTGCTGGTCAAGAAGGGGCTGTCCGGTTCCCAGTGCCCGGATCACTACTTTGTCAGCAACATCGAGGCCTGCGTTACGTGGGGGGTAGAGAACCGCTGCGACTTCCTGATCAGCGAATCAGCCGGTCTGTGCAACCGCTGCTCGCCCCACATCAAGGATATCACCGCCGTCTGCGTGATCGATAACCTGAGCGGTATCAATACCCCGCGCAAGATCGGGCCGATGCTGAAGTCAGCCGATATCGTCGTGATTACTAAAGGTGACATTGTCTCCCAGGCCGAGCGGGAGGTGTTTGCCTCGCGGGTCAAGCAGGTCAACCCCGGCGCCGTGATCATGAACATCAACGGCATCACCGGCCAGGGGGCCTTTGAGCTGACCACCCTGTTTGAAGAGGCCTCGGATATCGAGACCCTGAAGGGGATGCGGTTACGCTTCTCCATGCCGTCGGCGCTCTGCTCCTACTGCCTCGGTGAGACCAGGATCGGCGATGAGTATCAGACCGGGAACGTCAGAAAGATGGAGTCCTGAACATGCACTACCACGAACTTTTACTGCAACCGTTGAAGCAGCTGTTGGCCGACTATCCCTGGCTTGAGGACTTCTTCAGCTCCTTTGGTCTGCAGTTGCAGGCTGGTGATCAGACGCTGCAAGGGTATCTGGATGGTCTTGATCCTGACCAGCTGCTTGATCTTGGCTTGAGCCAGGACCAGTTGCGCCAGAGTCTGCACGACTTTATGGCCGGAATGCTCTCCCTTGAGGAAGAAGCTGAAAAAGTGGAATCACTGACCATCATCGGCGGTTTTGACAAGACCGGGACGCCGGAAGAGCTGCAGCTGACCCTGAAACCGGGACAAGTGATCTGCATTGTCGGCCCTACCGGTTCCGGTAAGAGCCGGCTTCTGGCCGATATCGAATGGGTGGCCCAGGGGGATACCCCCACCAAACGCAAGGTGTTGATCAACGGCAAGGTGCCGGACAGCAAGTGGCGTTTTTCAACCGAGCATAAACTGGTGGCCCAGCTTTCCCAGAACATGAACTTTGTCATGGACCTGACCGCTGAGGAGTTTGTGCGGATGCACGCTGAAAGTCGCCTGGTGCCGGACCCTGAAGAGAAGGTGGCCCGGATACTGGAGCAGGCCAACCAGCTGGCCGGTGAGCAGTTCAAGCCGGATACGCCGGTAACCTCGCTCAGTGGTGGACAGTCTCGGGCCTTGATGATTGCTGATATGGCGATCTTGAGTAAATCACCGATCGTGCTGATCGACGAGATCGAGAATGCCGGTATTGACCGCAAGCGGGCGCTGGAACTGCTGGTGAAGCAGGAGAAGATCATCCTGATGGCCACCCACGATCCGATCCTGGCCCTGATGGGGGATCGGCGGCTGGTGATCAGAAATGGCGGTATTGCCAGGATTATTGAGTCAAGCGAAGCCGAACGTAAGAACCTGGCCAGGCTGGAAGAGCTGGATAACACCCTGCTGGCCCTGCGGAACCGGATCAGGTTTGGCGAAACACTGGAAGAACTATAACGACAAAAAGGAGATACGAATATGCATCAAGGATGTGACGGAAGTTTTGGCGGCGGAGTGCAGGTGGTGGACAAGTTGCGGATGATGGGATTCAGCGGCACACCATTGCCGAGCGAGATGAATCTGGTCTGCGAGGGGTGTGGCACGCAGTTTACGGCCCGCACCATGGAATCAACCTGTAACCACTGCGGCATGGTCTACGGGGTAACCCCCTGCCATGCCCATGATCCGCGCAGTATCAAGGCAGCCGGGGTCGGATATTAAACCTAAAAACGGCAGTTCATTAACACAGAGACACAGAGACACAGAGGCTTAAAGACAAAATAAACAAAATAAAGCGTATCTTTGGGTGAATCAAAAAAATGGTCTCAAGCATTTAAGTTGTAGATTTTACTCTGTGACCTCTGTGCCTCTGTGTTTCAACTGCTTTTTCTAGGTTAAATCGTTCTACGGTTTTTTAGGTCACTTTTTTTGACCTGGGTCATGTAATCCTGCAGATGCCTCGTATACTGTCTGAACAACAATTGACGAACTTTCCAACTTCATTTTTTACACCACCAACAAGGAGGATGCACAAATGGGAATGTTTTGTAACCAGTGTGAGCAGGCAGCCAATGGAACCGGCTG
>CAZYMK010000436.1:0-831 GCA_964648885.1 uncultured Geobacter sp.
CCGGCGGCTTTTGCGGTGCATACAGCACCAGCCCCAGACGGTTACTGCGGCCAAACTGTTCAGCCACCTTTTCGCACAGTGCGGTTGCGAGCTGTTCCGGCTCAGCAACAGCTGCAAGGTAGGGGCCAAAACAGGCCACTATTCTGCCTTCGTCAGCATGCCAGATCAGACCGCCAGCCAGCTCTCCCTGTTCCCCTTGCGCCAGTATGATGCCGTATTCAGTGCCGGCCAGTTTATCCAGCAGACGACCGGGCGGGGTAAACTCCTCCGGAAACTGGCAGGCAGCAAAGGAGTCAGCAATTAACGTTGAAAACTGCTTGACCAGATCCGGTGCCGGGGTAGTGGTCAGTTGCCAGGTCCGGACAGGCGGGTGGGGCTGGAAAGGTTGGGCTGATGCGGGATAGCTGCGCTCTTTACGCAGCATGACCTCCCAGCCCCCCAGTTGCAGCTGTTGGATACTGAACTGGTCACAGGCCCGTGACGCCAGAAACAGCCCCATTTCAGCCAGCCCTGCTTCGGTTTCATGATCAGGCCGGGAGGTGATGTTGAAGATGCGCAGATCAGGCGGCTGGGGAACCTGAAACAGAAGATCGGCAGCATAGCGCCGGTCTTTGAGGCGAACCGTAATCTCGGCTCCGGGGATGCTGTTGCAGAGCGCCAGAAACAGTTCTTCCGTACTCAGGGCCAGCAGGGCGGCTTCTGCAGCAGTTAACCCGGCGTTCTTTGCCGCAGCCTCAGCAAAGGCAACCACCACCGGCATCCGCTCCGGTACAAGTTCAATGTTCAATTCCATGCGGCTATCCTTCCTTGCTCCGCTGCAAATCTGTGCGT
>CAZYMK010000436.1:841-2531 GCA_964648885.1 uncultured Geobacter sp.
CTATCCTTCCTTCGGTACTCGGAAACAGTTTAACCTGAAAACGGCAGTTACTCACGCGGAACCGCGAAGCTTGCGGAGAAAATCAAGTGGTTATCGAAAATCAAGGATCAACCCTACAGGTGAAACAATAACAAACCGTAACTGCATGATTTTACTCTTCGCGTCTCCGTGTCTCCGCGTGCAACTGCTTTTTATGGGTTTACTTATTGCCGAGTGCCTTGCTCCGCTGCCAGTCCGTGCGCACCATCTCCATAATTGTTTTTGCCCGTTCAGAATACAGCTTGATGGCGTCAAAGCCCGGTTCAACGTACAGCTTCTGCATCAGCAGGCCATCCTCTCCAAACCAGGCAGGCAGAAAGCCTCCCAGAAAGAAACCGGCAGAGCGCAGAACCGCAACCGATGCCGCTGCATCAGCAGCACCCAGAGGCACAAAGCACTGCAACAGCGCATAGTCTTTAGAGCAGATCTCCTGTTCCAGAGCAGCAAGACGTTCCTTGAGGTCTTTGCCCGGTTTGTTGATACAGCACCTGCAGACACCAGGCGCATCAAACTGTTCAATCTCCAGCTCTGAAACATCGTTGAGCAGTTCTGAAGAGGGCTGGATACGCTCACGGTCAATGCCAATCCCTTCCATCATGAACCTGAGCTGTTCTGCATAGCAGTCAGGCAGGTACAAGGGGCGGCGTTGGTCCTGCCCGATCCTGAATAACATCAGACAGGACACTCTGCCACCAGATGTCTTTTCCTTGGTATAGGCGGTTGCCGGCATCAGGTCAACCTCAAGCCCGGTTTCAACAAACTTGACCGGTCCGGCAAGTTTTTGGGTGATGATGTGGTTGCAGACCGCCTCTCCATAAATCGCTTTGATGGTGCCATTTTCTACGAGCGAAACCAGCAGGCTTGTGCAGCGGGAAAAGGCAAGACTGCCACGGTAGGCCGGAATAGTCAGTCCCATGCCCAGCTCGTACATCTCCGGGTTGGGGGCTGAGCTGCGGTAAAAGGCTTCATGGCAGACCACTTGTCCACTGTCAGTTCGGGCAACTATGCTCCTGATCCTGCCGACACGGTTTTCCTCAGTCAGCTTTTCCGGGATATAGTAGGTGTCAACCGGATACCCGTCACCATAGACCGCGTACATCAGACGTGCCACGCCGTAGCCGTCTTCAGGGCGGTAGAAATCAACCGTGAACGATTCTCCTTCCGGCATCGGTGTGGTGTCCTGCTGCAGACGCCTGATCGCTGCTTCCCGTGTTGTCATGTACGCTCCACAAAGGCGATAAAGTCATTGATGGTCCTCAGCTGCATGGAATCGCTGTCTGAAATTGTGACCTTGTATTTTCCTTCCAGTGCTACAGCAAAGGCGGGGCAGTCCACGGAATCAACACCCTGTCCAGCCAGGGGAACAGCAGGATCCAGCCCGGCCACCAGCTCCTTGTCCATTCCGATCTGCAGCATCAGCTCCTTCATCTCTTGTACGGTTGCGGCCATGGTGTTCTCCTTTTTGTTGGTTTGAGGCATCTGAATAATTCTGTATCATAGCAAAGAAACCTGAAAGTGCAATCATCGGGTTTCTGTTTGACCCTGCCCGGCAAGAGTGCTATGGCTCGCTCATGATCCTGCATGACCCCCTCTTTTTTGGACATACCGTGCCCTGTGATGCGTCTCTGGAGCAGATCCTTGATGCCTGCCG
>CAZYMK010000437.1:0-2529 GCA_964648885.1 uncultured Geobacter sp.
TTTCCCCGTTTCTGAATGAAGGCAAGAACCTGCTGATTGAGGAGTTTGGCAGAGAGTACGGCACCTACTTTTCCATACTGGAGCTGATAGCTACCGGTAAAACCGCCCGAAGCGAGATTGAATCGGTGCTTGAGATCCATAGCGGCGCCTATCTGGCAAAGCTGGAAGGTGAATATGCGCTGATCGACCGGCACCGGCCTATTACTGCCAAGCCGGGAGGCAGACTTCAGAAGTATTACATCAGAGACAACTTCCTGAACTTCTGGTTCAGGTTCATCTACCGCAATCTTTCTGCGGTTGAGACCGGCAACTTTGACTATATCCGGCAGATAGTGAAAAGAGATTACACCTCTTGGGCAGGCAGGATACTGGAGCGATTCTTCCATGAGCTGTTTGCCCAGACCGGCAACTACAACCGTATCGGCTCCTACTGGGAGCGTGGCAACAAAAACGAGATTGACCTGGTGGCAGTCAATGACCTGACCAAAGAACTGGTAGTTGCCGAGATCAAGCTCAGCAGAGACAGGATACATCTAACAGAACTGGAACAGAAGGCTCGCAACCTCTGCATGGAGTTTCAGGGCTACAGCATCAGCTACCAGGCATTGGGGCTGGATGATGCAGCGGCGTATCTGGCTGAAACGAAGAGTACAGCCGGCTGACCGATTGCACAACATTGACCTGAGTCAATGAATATGCATTGCAGGCATGGCATTATTACAAAACCATCACGAATCAATCCGGCTTTTGGGTGGAGTAATTGATGTAAAAGAGAGCAAAGGTGACGTATGTCTGTGTTGATAACCGCGCTTAAGCGCGAACATCAAACCCTGAAGTGTCAAGTGGCTGCCATCAAACAGGCCGGTGTGGTGTCTGCAGAGGGGTTTGCCGAGTTACAGCGACTGCGTACCAACTTAAAAGCCCATCTCCAGCATGAGGATCGTGATCTGTATCCTCGCCTTGAGGAAGCGGCTCGCAACGATGAAAATCTGCGGATTCTGCTGGGGCGTTTCCAGAGCGAAATGCAGGAGATCGCTGCCGATGCGGAACGTTTTTTTGAACGCTACCCTGCGCCAGTGCAGAGCGTAGCGTTTGCCCAGGATATCGGCAGAATTTTCTCGCTGCTGGGTAACCGGATCATCACTGAGGAGTCGGTCCTCTATCCCCGGATGGTGGAGCTGGATCGCGTACGCTTCGATTGACCTAAAAACAGCAGCCTTCAATCGCCTGATTAAGCTCCTGCAGGTTCAGCGGCTTCTGCAGATACCCGTCAAAATGAGCACTCAAAAACGACTCGTGATAATGCCAGCGGGCATAGCTGGTCAGGGCAACGACCGGCACCCGAGACCGACCCGTTTCACACTCCAGCTCCCTGATCCGTTGTAACGCATCAAAGCCATTCATCTCAGGCATGGAGATATCCATCAGGATCAGGTCAACCGGCAGCCTCTGCCATTTTTCTATCGCCTCTCTGCCGTTTTCTGCGGTTATGACATAGTGCCCGACCTTCTTCAGCAGCCGTTCAGCAACCTGGCTTGAGAGGTAATCATCTTCTGCCACCAGGATGTTCAACTGCAGCGAAACCCCCTGAAGCCCTTCCGGCTGGTTGTTCAACACCTGAAACGGCAGCTGCACAAAGAAGGTACTGCCTGCACCCAGTGTGCTTTCACACCAGATCCGGCCGTCCATGGCTGCAGCCAGCCGCCTGCAGATCGCTAACCCAAGCCCCAGCCCGCCAAACCTGCGGGTGTTGCTCATGTCCGCTTGCACAAACAGCTCAAACAGCTGTTCCAGCTTTTCCGGCGCAATGCCGATACCGGTGTCTATAACCCGCAGCTCAAAAAGAGACCTGCCGTCTTCCTGGGGCTGAACACTGCACTGCACCGTTACCGTGCCGGACTCCGTAAACTTGATCGCATTGCCGACCAACAAGTGCAGGATCTGCCGCAACCGCACCTTCTCCCCCACCACCTCAAGCGGCAGGTCGGCAGGCAGCTCCTGCAGCAGCTGCAACCCTTTCTGACCTGCCAGCAAGGTGTTGTTACGCAGCACATCATCAATACATTGCCGCAGTGAAAACGGGATGTTATCAAGCAGAGTATCACTACATTCCAGGTGAACCAGTTCCAGCAGATTATTGACCAGCATCAGCTCACTGGCCGAGGTCTCATCAATCATTTCCAGATACTCGGCCTGTTCATCAGTCAAGTCGGTCAGCCGCAACAGCTGCACCCCGCCAATAACACCGTTCAGCGGCGTTCTCAGCTCATGGCTCAGGTTATTCAGCAGGTGGGTCTTGGTCCTGCTGGATTCTTCAGCCAGCTCTTTGGCCTTTACCAGCTCATCGACCGCACGCTGGCGCTCCACCATGGTCCAGACATCGTGCATGAATATCTCCAGATGCCGCACATCATCGGGAGTGTAATCACACTCTTTGTTACCCACCCCCACCACGGCCACAATCCGGTTATCCTGCAGAATCGGCAGATTCAGGTGACGCACCAACGCCACATGACCTTCCGTGAGTCC
>CAZYMK010000438.1:0-2524 GCA_964648885.1 uncultured Geobacter sp.
TACCAGATACCGGCCCTGCACCGGAGCGGTGTGGCGATTGTGGTGTCGCCGCTGATCGCCCTGATGAAAGATCAGGTGGATGCGCTGATTGCCAACGGCGTGCGTGCGGCCTGCCTGAATTCTTCACTTTCAGCGATTGAAGCGGGCCGGGTATTTCAACAGATTGATGCAGGAACGCTGGATCTACTGTATGTGGCCCCGGAACGGCTGATGATGTCGGAATTTCTGGAACGGCTGGGCACGTTGAAACTGGCGCTGTTTGCCATTGACGAGGCCCACTGCATCTCGCAATGGGGGCATGATTTCAGGCCCGAATACACTCAACTGGGGCGTCTGCGGCCACTGTTTCCCGATGTGCCGATTGTGGCCATGACCGCTACGGCTGACCCGGAAACCCGTAAGGATATTCTGGGGCAGTTGGGGCTTACCGATGCATCAGTATTTGTGGCCGGTTTTGATCGCCCCAACATCACCTACACGGTGATTCCCAAACAGAAACCGTTGGCTCAGCTTGGATCATTCTTGAGCAACCGGCGTGATGATGCCGGTATTGTCTATGCCTTAAGCCGTAAACGGGTTGAAGAGGTGGCTGAACGGCTGCAGGCTGCCGGGTTCAACGCCGCTGCCTACCATGCCGGACTGCCTGATATCGAACGTCGCAGGGTACAAGAGGCATTTCAGCGGGATGATATCCGTATTGTAGTGGCCACAGTGGCCTTTGGCATGGGGATAGACAAGCCCAACGTCCGTTTTGTGGTGCATTACGACATGCCCAAAAGCGTTGAGAGCTATTACCAGGAAACCGGACGGGCCGGGCGGGACGGTCTGCCCTCCGAGGCACTGATGCTGTTTGGCATGGGAGATGTCATGACCGCCCGCAAGCTGATTGAAAACAGCGACAATGCCGAGCGGGTCAGAATCGAAATCCAGAAACTGAACGCCATGGTGGCCTACGCTGAGGCGCTCACCTGCCGTCGTCGGGCACTGCTCTCCTACTTTGGCGACAAGCCTGAACATGACTGCGGCAATTGTGATATTTGCACCGATCCACCCCAGCGCTTTGACGCAACGGTACAGGCCCAGAAGGCGCTATCCTGCGTCTATCGCACTGGTGAGCGGTTTGGCATGCTGCATATCATTGAAGTGTTGCGTGGAAGTAAGAACCAGCGGGTGCTGGATCTGAAGCATGACAAGCTTTCTACCTGGGGAATCGGCGCGGACACACCTGCAACGCAGTGGGAGAATATCATCCGCCAGCTGATTCACCTGGGCTATCTGACCCAGGACTTTACCCGTTTTGGCGTGCTTGGCCTTTCTTCCTCGGCACGTTCGGTCTTAAAAAGTGAAACCGCTGTTATTCTGGGTAAACCACGTGATACCCAGGAGACCATAGAGCGTGGTAAAAAACGGGCCAGTGGCAGAAGAGACTACGACCAGGCCCTGTTTGACCGATTACGGGCGCTCCGCAAACGGATTGCTGCTGAGGCCAATCTGCCGCCGTTTGTGATCTTTTCAGATGCCACCCTGGCGGAAATGGCCCGCACCATTCCTGAAGACCGGCACGGGTTGCGGAAGATAAGCGGCGTTGGTGAACTGAAGCTCGAAAAATACGGAGATGCATTTCTGGCAGAGATCAGGCAGTATCTGCAGGGCGACAAAGGGGCGGATACAACGGCACCTCTTGCTGAAAGCGACCTGCAACTTTCCGTATCGGCAACCAAACGTGAGACATTGCGCTTATACCAGCAAGGACTTGATCTGGCTGAAATGGCTACCCGACGTGGCCTGTCAGAGGGAACCATCGCCAGTCACCTTGAAGAGCTCGCACATGCCGGGGCAGATGTTGACCTGCTTGGCTATGTTGACGAAGAGAAGGTTCCACTGATTATGGATAAACTGAAGCAACACGGTGCGTTTTCGCTGTCCAAACTTAAGGAAGACCTGCCGGAAAAGATCAGTTATGCTGATATCCAGCTGGTGAGGGCTACCTGGAACAATAAACAAGGTCAATAACAGTCTTTGAAGGAGCTGTCAGCAATGAGTATAACCCGCGCAATTGTTATAACCGGTAACGGTACCAACTGTGAGACTGAAGCGGCCCACGCCTGCAGGCTGGGGGGTTTTGATGAGGCCCGTATCGCCCATATTGCCGAAATCCTGTCAGGCAATATCAGCCTTAACGACTACCACTTCCTGAATCTGACCGGCGGCTTTCTGGATGGTGACGACCTGGGCAGCGCCAAGGCCCAGGCCAACCGACTCAAAAACGCCAGTGTCTCCGGCAGCGGCGAAAAGCTGGTGGAGCAGTTCACCCGCTTCATCAACAGCGGCAAGCTGGTACTGGGGGTCTGCAACGGCTTCCAGCTGATGGTCAAGATGGGGATGTTACCGGCCCTGAACGGCAATACCCTGACCCAGACCGTGACCCTCTGCCACAACGATTCAGGCCGGTTCCAGGATCGCTGGTGTTACCTCAAGGCTGATCCCGCCTCCCCTTGCGTCTTCACCAAAGGGATTGAGAAGG
>CAZYMK010000439.1:0-2524 GCA_964648885.1 uncultured Geobacter sp.
CTGGCCAGCAGGATGTTGCCTGGCCCTGCAATAAAGAAAAATATATTGTCCACTTTCCTGAAGAGCGGGCCATCTGGTCATTTGGTTCCGGCTACGGCGGTAATGCCCTCTTGGGCAAAAAGTGTCTGGCCCTGCGGATTGCCTCAAAAATCGGCAAGGATGAAGGCTGGCTGGCCGAGCATATGTTGATCCTCGGCGTGGAATCGCCTGGCGGCGAGAAGTCATACGTAGGGGCTGCCTTCCCCAGTGCCTGCGGCAAGACCAACTTTGCCATGCTGATTCCGCCCAAGCCTTTCCAGGACAAGGGCTGGAAGGTGACCACCATTGGTGACGACATCGCCTGGATCAAGCCGGGCGCTGATGGTCAGGTTTATGCCATTAATCCGGAGTTCGGTTACTTTGGTGTGGCACCGGGCACCAACTACCAGACCAACCCCAACGCCATGATCTCTTGTGAAAAGAACTCGATATTCACCAACGTGGCATTGACTGAAGATGGTGATGTCTGGTGGGAGGGGATGGACGGCGAACCACCAGCGAAGCTGACCGACTGGCAAGGCAACCCCTGGACACCGGATTGCGGCAGGCCGGCAGCCCACCCCAATGCCCGTTTTACGGCGCCTGCCTCCCAGTGCCCCTGCATTGATCCAGAATGGGAAAATCCCAAAGGGGTGCCGATCAGCGCCTTTATTTTCGGCGGTCGGCGCAAGGATACGGTCCCGCTGGTCTATCAGGCCTTTAACTGGAACTTCGGCGTCTATATGGCCTCCACGCTGGGCTCAGAGACCACTGCTGCTGCAGTGGGAGCTACCGGCAATGTACGTCGTGACCCGTTTGCCATGTTGCCGTTCTGCGGTTACCACATGGGCGACTACTTCTCTCACTGGCTGCAGTTTGGCCGCAACATTCCCAAGCCGCCCCGTATTTTCAGCGTTAACTGGTTCCTGAAGGATGCCGATGGCAAGTTTGCCTGGCCCGGCTACGGTGAGAACATGCGGGTGCTGAAGTGGATCATTGACCGGGTACAGGGCCATGCCGGGGCGGTTGAATCACCGCTGGGCTGGATGCCTCGTTATCAGGACATGGAGTGGGAAGGGCTTGAGATGACCCGTGAGAAGTTCCACGATCTGATGTCGGTGGATCGCGGTGTCTGGCAGAACGAGGTGTTGTCTCACGAAGAGCTGTTCATCAAGATGTACGACAAGCTGCCCAAGGAGTTCCTGCACATCCGCGAGCTGATCCTCTCTTCGCTCTGGCGTTCGCCTGAGCACTGGGAGCAGATTGGTGATGTGCATCCTGAGGGCTGGAACGAATAAACCGCGCAGATGTTGCTGGGTTTGTAACAGTAAAGGGCTGATCCGTTTAATGGATCAGCCCTTTTTTAGTCATCAACCTCAAGTTCAACCACACGTAGCTCTTCGCCCTTGAGCAGTGTCAGTGCATAGCTGCCGCACTGCCTGCACGGGTCGTACAGTCTGGACAGCTGCTGCTCTGTGCTGCAGTCGAGACATCGTCCCAAACCGTGCACCTGCCTGATTTCAAGCCGGGCCTCTGCAGCCAGAGTGTCAGCAGTGCAGGCGCTAAAACAGAAGGCAACCGCTTCCGGCACGACACCGGAAAGGTCGCCGATCTCAACCACCACCTGCCTGACTGCTCTCCCGGCGGCATGTTGCAGGCAGATGTCAACAATTCCCTGAGTAATAGCCATCTCGTGCATGGTGCATCCCTTTCACAGCAAACGGAATAAACAGCCGGAAACAAAAAAAGGCCTGCGGAAGATCCGCAGGCCTTGTACAGCGTCTGATGCTGAATTGATTACTTCTTGTCAGCAGCAGGTGCGGCAGCAGGTGCGGCTGCCGGAGCAGCTGCAGGTGCGGCCTGAGCGGAAGAAACCGGCTTTTGTGCCTCAGGAGCCTTGGGGGCTTCGGTAGCAGGAGCAGGAGCAGGAGCAGGCTCTTCCTTCTTGCAGCCAGCGGTTACGCCAAGGGCCAGTGCGAGTACCAGGGACAGGGAGAGAAGCTTTTTCATGTGTGTTTACCTCATGGGTTTTAGTTGACCCTGCAATGCAGGGTGATATCAGCAACAACTGCTAACTATACTCGCTAAAAAAACTATGTCAATAAAAAATTTAACGACCATGATGAAATTTGCCGGTACGCTCTTTGTGGGCAGGTGTCGGCGCACTGTGGCAGCTAAAACAGCGGGGATCAGCATTCTTACGCAGCTCAAGGGGAGAGCCGGGCTGGTCCTGGCGAATCGGTGTGTTTTGTTGCGGACTCTGGAAGGCCAGCTGTCCTGTGTCACTTGAAAGCGTGGCAGCGCGATAACCGACAGTCCAGTTGGCAGCAATCTCTACCGTATGACACTGATCACATCCTCCGGGTGGCGGGATGGTCTTCCAGGCGGTAAACATGCTGCAGCCGGGTACGGCGATGAGAAGCAGCAGTGCTGCAGGCAGAAACTGTTTCATGGCGGCCTCCTTTTCGGCACTGTAGCATGGGCCGGAAAGCGTAACAAGTTGCTT
>CAZYMK010000440.1:0-2497 GCA_964648885.1 uncultured Geobacter sp.
TACAACTACAAAAACCCGATGGAAGGGGTCTACCAGGCCATGTTCTTCGGTCTGGGCTCTGATGGCACCGTGGGCGCCAACAAGAACTCCATCAAAATCATCGGCGAAGAGACCAATAATAACGCCCAGGCTTATTTCGTGTACGACTCCAAGAAGGCCGGCACCATCACCACCTCGCACCTGCGCTTCGGCAAGAAGCCGATCCATGCCCCCTATTTGGTGCAAGAGGCCGACTTCATTGCCTGCCATAACTTCTCTTTCCTGGAGAAGTACAATATGCTGGCCAGGGCAAAGACCGGTGCCACCTTCCTGCTGAACGCTCCGTACGGACCGGAAGAGGTCTGGGACACCATGCCAAAAGAGGTGCAGCAGCAGATTATCGAAAGGAAGCTTAAGTTTTTCGTAATAGACGGCGTGCATCTGGGCAACGAAATCGGCCTCGGCCCCCGTATAAACGTGATCATGCAGACTGCTTTCTTCAAGATCTCCAACATCATTCCGCTGAAAGACGCCGTGGCCTCCATAAAGGATGCCATCAAGAAGTCCTACGGCAAGGCTGGCGAGGCTGTGCTGGAGATGAACTACAAGGCGGTTGATGCCGGTCTGAACAACTTCTATGAAGTCAAGGTTCCGGCAAAAGCTTCCAGTAAGCTGAAGATGGCTGCCGCTGTATCCAGCAAGGCTCCCAAGTTCGTGAAGGACGTTACCGGCGTGATTGTGGCCGGCCTGGGCGACAGCCTGCCGGTTTCCAAGATGCCTGCGGACGGCACCTTCCCGACAGCAACCTCGCAGTACGAAAAGCGTAATATCGCCATTGACATTCCGGTCTGGGATGAGAAGCTTTGTGTTCAGTGCGGCATCTGCTCCTTTGTCTGCCCCCATGCCTCTATTCGGATGAAGACCGTTGACGCCAAGGAGCTGAAAGGCGCCCCCAAGAGCTTCAAGACCGTTGACTGCAAGATCAAGGGTCAGGAAGGCAAAAAACTCGCCATTCAGGTTGCTCCGGAAGACTGTACCGGTTGCGGCGCCTGTGCCTACAACTGCCCGGCCAAGGACAAGCAGAAGCCTGATCACAAGGCGCTGGACATGCACTATCAGCCACCGCTGCGCGCCCAGGAAGCCGAAAACTTCGAATTTTTCCTCAAGCTGCCTGATGTTGATGCCTCCACGCTCAAGCTGGACACCCTCAGCAACAACCAGCTGGTCCGTCCGCTGTTCGAGTTCTCCGGCGCCTGCGTCGGCTGCGGCGAGACCCCTTACATCAAGCTGCTGACCCAGCTGTTCGGCGACCGGATGATGATCGCCAACGCAACCGGATGTACCTCAATCTACGGCGGCAACCTGCCCACCACCCCCTACTGCCAGCGTGCAGACGGTCGTGGACCGACCTGGTCAAACTCGCTGTTTGAGGACAACGCCGAATTTGGTTTCGGTATGCGCCTCACCGTTGACCAGTTCAACAAGGCAGCCCTTGAATACCTGCAGGCTCTGATCGAATGTACCTGCAAATCCTGCAAGCCCAATGTCAAGCTGATGAAGGAGATTCTGGCTGCCGATCAGTCCACCCAGACTGCTATCGAAGCCCAGCGTGGCCGGGTTGAAGAGCTGAAGAAGGCTCTCAAGGGCTGCAAGGAAAAAGAAGCACAACTACTGTTGCCGATTGCTGATTATCTGGTCAAGAAGTCAGTCTGGTGTATCGGTGGTGACGGCTGGGCATACGACATCGGCTTCGGCGGTCTTGACCATGTTATAGCAAGCGGCAAGAACATCAACCTGCTGGTACTGGATACCGAGGTATACTCCAACACCGGCGGTCAGGCATCCAAGGCCACACCGATTGGAGCAGTAGCCCAGTTTGCCGCTGGCGGCAAGCCGGTTGGTAAAAAAGATCTGGGTATGATTTCCATGTCCTACGGCACGGTCTACGTTGCTACTGTAGCCCTCTCCAACCCGGCCCAGTGCGTTAAGGCGATGCTGGAGGCAGAGGCATTTGATGGTCCTTCCATCATCCTGGCCTACTCGCACTGTATTGCACACGGTATTGATATGACCAGTGGTGTTGATGCCCAGCGCAAAGCTGTACAGTCCGGCTACTGGCCGTTGTACCGTTACAACCCTGCCCTGATAGCTGAAAGCAAGAATCCGCTGCAGCTGGACAGCAAGGCGCCAACCATCAGCTTCGAAGAGTACACCAATAACGAAAACCGTTACCGGATGCTCAAGAAGGCCAACCCAGAAGGGGCAGAGGCGATGATGAAGAAGGCCGGTGAGTGGTCCAAGGCCCACTTTGCCTATTACCAGAAACTGGCAGCGCTCAACTTTGAAGACGATGCCAAGAAGAAGTAGTACCTGATTTTACAACGTGGTACAATTCAGCCCCGCAGAGCAATCTGCGGGGTTTTTTTACGGGAAGGAAACGGCAGGTCTGGCAGCGGGCTGATGCTGCTCTGGTCAAAGGCGTTCTGATGAAAGGAGAAAACAACAGCATGCATGATCA
>CAZYMK010000441.1:0-2496 GCA_964648885.1 uncultured Geobacter sp.
GGTAGTGTATACAGAATCTTCGGCATAGTATGCAAAACAGGCCTGTTTGTCGAGTCTTAAGTTTGGTGTGTAAAGTTGACTTTTTTAGTCTTGTTATGCTAGCGTGCATGTAAACAAATGAAGGGAGTTTTGCCCTGTGTTCAAGCAGATACGTGATGATATCAATTCGGTGTATGATCGTGATCCGGCGGCCCGCAGTGCCCTTGAGATCATCTTTTGTTACCCCGGTTTGCATGCAGTCTGGCTGCATCGGATTGCTCACTGGCTCTGGAAGCACGACCTCTTTTTTCTGGGGCGTTTCACCTCTCAGTTGTCCCGATTTGTTACCGGGATAGAGATTCACCCCGGCGCCAGGATCGGCAAGCGTTTCTTTATCGATCACGGCATGGGGGTGGTGATCGGTGAAACCGCCGAGATCGGTGATGATGTGACCATCTACCATGGGGTAACTCTGGGCGGCGTAACCTGGGATAAGGTCAAGCGGCATCCCACCCTGGAGGACAAGGTGGTGATCGGTTCCGGTGCCAAGATTCTGGGGCCGTTCACCGTGGGACGGGGGGCCAAGATCGGTTCCAATTCGGTGGTGGTAAAAGAGGTGCCGCCCAATGCCACGGTGGTGGGAATACCGGGTAAGGTGGTCATGGCTGCGGAAGGTGCCCGGGATGGACGGCCGGATCTGGAGCATGGCAAGCTTCCGGACCCTTCTGCCACCGCCATTGCCTGCCTGTTTGAACAGCTGAAAGGTCTGGAACAGAAGTACGATGCCCTGCAGCAAGAGCATGAAGCGCTGAAAAAACAGCTGGTTGACGTTGTATCCAAATCGTGAGATAACCCGTGCCATGATCAAACGACAGACCACCATCAACCGTATCTTCAAGCTATCCGGTATCGGCCTGCACTCCGGCCATCCGGTCAATCTGGAATTCCTGCCCCGTCGCGAGCAGGGGATTGTTTTTGTGCTGAACGGCGTGCAGATTCCGGCCCGTTATGATCAGGTTGCCGATACCCGCCTCTCTACCCTGATTGCAAAGGATGGTGTCGGTGTCTCAACGATCGAGCATCTGATGGCAGCCTTCTATTATGCCGGGGTCACCAACTGCCAGGTTTATATCGACGGGCCTGAGGTGCCGATTCTTGACGGTTCTGCCTGGGAGTTCTACCAGGGGATGTGGAAGGCCGGGGTATACGAGTTTCCTGAGGAAAATGTCTACCTGAAGGTGCTGAAAACGGTTGAAGTGAAACATGGCGATGCCTGGGTGCGGATCAAGCCGCTTAACACCCTGGATATCACCATGACCATTGAGTTCCGCCAGCCGGTGGGTCTGCAGCGCCGCCGTGTATCGGATGTAGAGAACGCCTTCTCCATCCTCAACTCCCGCACCTTTACCATGCTGGAGGAGATCGAGGCGATCAAGAAAATGGGGCTTGCCAAGGGAGGCTCACTGGATAACGCGGTGGTGGTGGGTGAGGATGACGTGCTGAATCCCCACGGGCTGCGCTACCGCAAGGAGCTGGTCAATCACAAGATCCTTGACCTGATCGGCGACCTCTACACCAGTGGTTACCGGATTCTGGGCAAGGTGGAGGCCCACAGGACCGGTCATCACCTGAACAATCTGCTTTTGAAACAACTCTTTTCTGATCCTGCCAATTACCAGATCTACTGATCGTCTTCCTGCAGCTGCGTCTTTGCCAGCCATTTTTCCAGTGTCTGCAGCAAGAGCGGTATCTCAAGCGGTTTACTCAGATAATCATTCATACCGGCCTGCAGGCAGCGTTCCCGGTCCTCACGCATGGCATTGGCGGTCAGGGCGATGATCGGCAGGTTGTGGTTGCGCACGTAGGATGCCGGGTCGCGGATGATGCTGCAGGTGTCGTAGCCGTTTAAGATCGGCATCATGCAGTCCAGCAATACCAGATCGTAATCGGTCTGGGCCAGCCGTTCCAGAGCTGCATAGCCGTTCTCCGCTATGTCGACCTGATAGCCTCGGCGGGTAAGGATAGTCCTGACCACCAGCTGATTGGCTGGCTCGTCCTCCACCAGCAACAACCGCCTGGCTGTTGATCCGCCTGCCCGGCTCAGCTTTTCGGTGGTTGTGGGCATGCTGCGGTCCTGCTCTGGTGCAGTCTGTTGTTTATCCAGTACCACGGTGAAGCTAAAGGTTGAACCGCGTCCCTCAATACTCTCGGCTGTGATGGAGCCGTGCATCAGGGCAGTCAGTTGTTTACAGATCGCCAGCCCCAGGCCGGTTCCACCGTAGAGACGGGTGGTGGATGCGTCTGCCTGGGTGAACGGCTCAAAGATATGTTCCAGCAGGGCAGGGGAAATCCCGATGCCGGTATCCTGTACCGTACCGCGCAGCGTGACCGTGGCCTCGTCTTCCTGCTCCCGGGTGATCTCCAGCGTGATGCTGCCCTGATGGGTGAACTTGACTGCATTTGCCAGCAGGTTCGTCAGGATCTGCCGCATCCTTCCCATGTCTCCGCGCAGCCGTC
>CAZYMK010000442.1:0-2494 GCA_964648885.1 uncultured Geobacter sp.
GCAGCCGTGGCAATGGCTCCCAGGGCACTGCCGGTGGCATTGTCCGAGATCTGGGTAATTACCTGAACTCCTCTGCCGGTCAGGGCCAGGGCAGCATCAGCCACATCAGAGGTTGAGGCCACCGCCACTGACTCAAGATTCAACCCCTTGGCTGTTGCTGCCTTTGCCAGGGTATCACGGAACAGGACCGAGTTGACCTCTGAAGGGGTATACAGGGTGCCGATTTTTTTCACACCCGGCAGCGCCTGTTGAACCACGCTGATCATCCCGTCAAAATCGCTCATGGTGGTGGCGCCGGTGAAGTTGGGCAGATGGTCGGTGGGGCTTTTGCCTGCCCCGGCCAGCACGCCGTCTGCCACGGTGGTGAAGACCACCGGAATGGTTTTGATTTTTGACACCGCAGTCTGCAGGGCAGGGGTGGCGGTGGTGATGATCAGATCAGGCTGGTCAGTCAGGGCAGCATCCATAATCCCGTTCATGACCGCCATGTCGCCGTGGGCCGAGCGGTGTTTCAGCTCATAGTCGCGCCCTTCCTGCAGTCCCAGCTTCTTCAGTTCGGCAAACAGTCCCTCGTGGGTCTCTTCGGCATTGACGGCATCGGCATAGTCAATCAACTGGATCTTCCAGCGTTTTGTCGTCAGCGGTTGCTTTGTCAATACTGCCACGGTCTTGATCGTCTTGCCGCTCTCATCAATCAGGATGGCTGCCTGGGCGCGGGTTGCGTCGTCAATCTGCCATTTTTCCCGCACCCCTTTCAGGGCTGACAGGTTCAGGGCCAGCTGCTGTGGTACCAGGTTTTCCACCGGTATTGTTGCCGGATCAAGCCCTTTCACTACCTTGGCAGCCAGGATACCGGTCTGGCGGCCCACCTCAACATAATTGGCCCCCAGCGAGAGAAAGGCCCCAGCCTTGAGATGGGAAGGGGCGTTGGTCAGCACCGGTATGCCTGCCTGACGGCCTGCATTGACCATGGCATCCATGGCCAGCTCCACGGTGTTGTCCCCTCCCACCCAAAGTGCCTGTATCCCCTGTGCGGTCAGCGCCTTGGCTGCCTCTCCCACACCGGCTGAGTTTTCAACCTGGGCCTCCAGCAGGGTGATCCCCAGCCTGGCAGCCTCGTCCCGTGCCAGCAGCAGGCAGGCCTCGGCCGCCGCATCGCCGGGGTTCCAGACCGTCCCCACCCGTTTGAGCCCCGGCAGCATCTTCTTTGCCAGCTGGAAAGTTTCCCGTACCGGCTGGAAGGTGCCGACGCCGGCCAGATGGGCGGGATGGCCGCTGCGGGTGATCCCCACCCCGGCCGCGAACGGGTCGGTGACTGCGCCAAAGATATGTTTGATCGTGCCCTGTTTGTTGACGTTGGCCATTACCTGCAGCAGCGGGGTGCTGAAGGTGATCACCAGGCTATTGCCCCCTTCAACAATCGCTCGCGCCATGGCGTTGGCCGTGGGAAGATCGTTCTCGGCATTATAGGTCTGGACCAGCAGGTTTTTGCCCGGCTCAAAGCCTTGCTCCCGCAGCCCTTGCAGCGCGCCTGAAGCTGCATCGTCCAGCACCGGTCGCGAGGCAAACTGAAAGATGGCGATGCGGGGCAGTTTGTCTGTGGCAACGGTGCGGTGCACCCGGTCAGTCAGCAGTAATAACGCCGAAGCCGCAAGGATTAGCAGGATGCCGGGGGCGAGTTTTTTGAATGTAGCAAGCAGGGACAGCAGGTGGTGCTTCATTTGATAGACTCCGGTAAATGATCTGTTGTAAGTATAGTCCGGTTTTTTTTAGACGCAACCGGTTGCGTGTATCCGGCTGTCTGGTATAGATTCAGATATGGTTCAGTCTAGAGAGGACGGCAGAGTTGCGGAGGAATCCTTCTGCGGCTGTTTTGCTTGTCTTGCGAGCCGCACCGAAGAATAGGAGGATGGCATGGCTGCATTAGAGATTGTAGAGCAGCACCATGATGCCGTAGTTGCCGGGTTTCTGCACGGCAAGCTGGATGCTGAAAGTGTGCCGGTCTTTGATCAATGGCTCAACGCCCACCTGGATGCCGGTGTGCAGCGGGTGGTGCTTGATCTGAGCGGGCTTTCGTATATCAGCAGTGCCGGTCTGCGCAGCATCATAAGTGCCTCCAGGGCATACAGCAAGCAATCCGGTCTTGCCCTGTGCGGCCTGTTCGGCATGGTGGGACAGGTGTTTCAGGTTTCCGGCTTTACTGAGATACTTGAGTTGTACCCCACCATGGATGCAGCACTGCAGGCCGGTGGCCGGTCATGAGGTCTGATCAGCTGTTACACTGTGAGCTGCAGGCCGATACCCGGCTGCTTGTCGGGCTGAAACAGCAGCTGGTGGATGCAGCCGCCGCTGCGGGCTGGTCGGGGGATGACCTGAACCGTTTTGAACTGGTGGTTGAGGAGGCGGTCATCAATATCATGCTGTATGCCTATCCTAAAGGGGGCGGCTCACTGACCGTGGAACTACGGCAAGGAGACGGGCACCTGCTGCAGCT
>CAZYMK010000443.1:0-2490 GCA_964648885.1 uncultured Geobacter sp.
GAACCGACCTGCCCCGACCATGCGCAAGCGCTGCTCCGTGAAGTCCGTCAGGCATTGCTGGCACTCAGGGCTGGATTGTAAGCTCAAACGGTTTCAGCCGATGCCCCCTGCGTTCTACAACGATGATCAGTGTGCTGCAGCCGCCCCAGGAGAGTCAGGCCATGCATGATGTCTCAACCGTACCCCGGCTCCTGTTTGTCGATGATGATCCCGGTGTACTGTCAGCGGTCAAACGGTTCCTGCATCGCTATCGGTACGAGGTGACCACCGCACCAGACGGGCCGACCGGGCTGCAGATCGTCCGTGAGCAGGGGCCGTTTCACCTGGTGGTCTCCGACTATCAGATGCCGGTTATGACCGGCGACCGCTTCCTGGCCCAGGTGGCAGAGCTGGCACCGGCAACCCGCCGAATGATCATGTCGGCCTATGCCGACAGTGAACAGTTGCTGGCGGCCATCAACGCCGGCAAGGTGCACCGTTACCTGGTAAAACCCTGGGATTCGCAAGAGCTGCTGGCGGCCATAGATGGCCTGCTGGCTGAGTATGCGCAGCTGACTGATCAAGACCGGCTGGCTGGTGTCAACCTTGATCTGAAAGTGCGCCTTGATGACCATGCAGTGCGTCTGGAGGCCCAGGGGCGTCAACTGCAGGAATCCAACCACCGTCTGCGTCTGCTGGCCAGCCATTTGGAAACTGTTCGGGATGAAGAACGGCGTCGCCTGGCACGGGACATCCATGACGATCTGGGGCAGACCCTCACCGCCATCAATCTCCAGATTGCGGCCATGCTGCAGTCCGGACCTGATCTTGATCCCAAGCCTGGTCTGCGTGAGCTGAAAAACGAAATAGACCGGGCCATCGGCACGGTGCAGCGGGTGATTGCGGCCATGCGTCCCCAGGTGCTTGAAGAACTGGGGCTTGAGGCGGCCCTTGAAGGGCTGGCCCGTGAGGCCCGGGAGCGGGGCGGTCTGGATTGCAAACTGTCATTGGAGCTTCAACAGCGCACCCTCTCGCCGGAAGTCGTCACCTGTCTGTACCGGGTTGCACAAGAAGCCACCACCAACGTGCTGCGCCATGCAGGGGCCGGCAAACTGCTGATCTCCCTGCGCTGTTCTCAGGGCTGGTGCCGTCTGCAGATCGCCGACAACGGGGCAGGTATCACCGATACCCAGGCCCAGGCCCACAGCTCGTTCGGCCTGATGGGAATGCGTGAGCGGGTCACCCGTTGCGGCGGCAGCTTCAGCATCAGCCAGCGTGAAGGCGGTGGTACACTGGTAGAAGTACAGGTACCGGAACAGTATGAGGAGGCGGCAGTATGAGGCGAATACTGGTGGTTGATGATCATGCCATGGTGCGTAAAGGATTGATCAGTATTCTCAGCCTGCAGCAGCACTGCGGCCAGCCGTTGCACTGTGATGAAGCCGGTACTGCCCAGGAGGCCCTGGAGCAGCTGGGCTGCCACTGTTATGCGCTGGTACTGCTGGATATCTCCATGCCGGGGCAAGGGGGGCTTGAACTGCTGCCAACCATCCGTGCCCAGTGGCCCGATACCAGGGTGCTGATGCTCTCCATGTTTCCTGAAGAACAGTTTGCCCTGCGTGCCCTCAAACTGGGGGCTTCCGGTTATTTGACCAAAAAAGAGGCGGCTGATGAGCTGCTGCTGGCTGTCGAGCAGATCTGTGCCGGCAAGCGTTACTTAAGCCAGCAGCTCTCGGAAACGCTGATTGATCAAGCCCTTGAAAACAGCGGTGCTGCCCTTTCGTCTCACACCTCCCTCTCTAACCGTGAATTCCAGATCCTGCGTAAACTTGCCGAAGGCAAGAGCTTGAAGGCCATTGCCCTTGAGCTTGACTTAAGCATCAAAACCGTCAGCACCTACAAATCCCGTCTTTTTATCAAGATGGGCTTTGCCAGCGATGCCGATCTGATCGCCTACGCCAACAGCAACAATCTGCTTTAAACGCACCTTCTGCACGTCACCGCATCAGGGCATGTAGGGATGATCCTACAGCCCTGTACCTCCCCTCACACTCCTGTCTGACAGCCTTTTTCTGAATTGTCTTAAAACGGTAACAGAGGCATCCTGTTTCAGCTGCAGAGTAAGCTGCTGTGTTGTCTGGATCGTGAAACGGTTTAAAGCAGGAGGCCGGCCATGGACAACGTGTCAAGTAGTGATGCCCAGGGCCGATAACATCGTACCAGCGCCAGGAGGTGCGCCCATGAAAAAACTCTTGATTGTAGACGACCACACCATGTTCAGGCAGGCCTTGATATCTGTCCTTGACAGTGCAGCTGATCAGGGGCCTTTTGTGTACGCTGAGGCAGCAAACGCCGATTCCGCCCTCAGCAAGCTCGCATCAGATAATTATGATCTGGTGATTCTGGATATCAACCTTCCGGAAACCAATGGTCTGGAGCTGCTGCCGGAACTGAAACTGCGCCAGCCCAAGCTGCCGGTACTGGTGCTTTCCATGCATGCAGATGAGGAGT
>CAZYMK010000444.1:0-2070 GCA_964648885.1 uncultured Geobacter sp.
CATTCACCATTCACCATTCACCATTCACCATTCACCATTGCCTCTCCACCGCCCTCCGCACCCGTTGCATCACCAGCCACCACCCCGCCAGCAACAGCAGTTCCCACGCCGCCACCGCCTGCCAGCCAAACTGATGCAAAGCCAGTAAGGAAAGACCAACTGTTGCCTGCACCAGACCATAGCAGACCGACACCTTCCAGTGTGTCACCTGCTGCTGATTGGCATACAATTGGTACAGATGCCGACGATGGGCCTGCGACAATCGCTCGCCGTCCCGTTTTCTCACATACAGGGTGGTTAGTGCGTCTGCATAAAAGGTGGAGAGAAAACCGGCCAGCACCAGAAAATCTGCTGCAGTGCGTGTCAGCAGCACCACATAGCCGGCAAACACAAACCCCAGCAGAATGCTGCCCACATCTCCCATAAACACGCGGGCCTTGGGGATGTTAAACGGTAAAAAACCTACACAGGCGGCAGCCATCGCAATAGCAGCATACGCAAGATTCGGCTGACCGGCAAAAAAGAGTGCAAAGCTTCCCAACAGACAAAAGCCAACCGCACCGGTGATAGCCGCTATGCCGTTGATGCCGTCCATGAAGTTGTAGAAATTGGCGGTACCGACGATGACAATGCTGCAAAATAAAAGCAGTGTTGAATTTTGGATTATGGATGTTGGATTTTGAATTGAAAGGCTCTCAGGCACACCCAGAGCATAACCTGAAATGATTAATGCCGCAGCAAACTGGAAGATCAGGCGGGTACGGGGAGAGAGATCCAGCTTGTCATCAAAAAAACTGACCACTGCCAGCACGACAGCCGGCAACCAGAGCAGCAGCGGCAGGCCAAGCCAGACAGAGCTTACCACAAAGGCAGCCAGAATACCGACACCGCCGCCTCGGGGGGTGGGCAGATTATGGGAACTGCGGTCATTGGGGATATCCAGCAGACCGAAGCGATAGGCAAAGCGGGACATGAACCAGGCACCGACTAAACCTAATGATAAGGATGTAACAAAAAGCTCGAACGTCACCCGGATTTAGCCTCAATCACTCGAACAACTCCGCGTGGGTCCCGGCCCTGACAAAAATCACCAAGCCTGATTTTGAACGATCGTCAAGTTTATACATCAGCAAAAAATCGCCGCCTACGTGACACTCCCGGTATCCATCCAACTCTCCGTTCAGAGGATGATCTTTCCACTCCGGCCCCAAGGCTTGCCCCTCGACCAGCATCATCATGACCTCTTTCAGTTTTGTCATGTCGTAACGCCCCGAGTGTAACAAGCGCACCCAATCCTTGATAAATCTGTTGGCATAATCAGATCGGCGCGGCAGCCTCGTGCGTTTATGTGCGGCTGTTTTTTTCAAGGTCATTAAAGAGCTCCTCAACCGAGGTAAAACGCAGTTGATGTACACTCACCAGCTCTTCAGCTTCCAGCATCGCCTGGCGGGTTTCCGCAGACGGCACCTTAAGTTCAAACGGGATACGCTTTTCAACTGCAATCCTTTTCAGCAAGGCGTTAACTGCCATCGAAACAGATAATCCCATATCTTCAAGCGCCTTACTCGCCGCTTCTTTCACAGCCCCTTCAACGCGAACATGTACCATTGATGTAGTCGACATAACTTGCACCTCCTGAGATACATTGTATCTCACGGTATCCAGATAACGCAACTATCAAATGACTGCGTTACTCTGCGTCTCCGCTAGTACCTTGTAACTCTAATTATTTCGCAACAAACCCCTCCAAACCTCCCCTTGTCAGGGGAGGCTTAAAGGCTTCCCCCCTGACAAGGGGGGATTGAGGGGGGTTGGTTTTAGGTGTTACGCGGTACTAGAACTTTTTGAACCATTCTGCCGTTTCTCTCAGTCCTTCCTCCATGGTAAAGGGTGGCTTCCAGCCCAGTTCCTGCTGCATTTTCGAGCTATCCACCGTCAGTGAGCCCGTCAAGCGATTCACCGCCCCACTTTTGCCGGTCAATTTTCCGGCCAGCTTCATCCACGACATCGGAAACGGCAGCAACCGTGCCCGCACCCCAAGGGCAGAAGCCGTGCGACGAATCAGCTCCG
>CAZYMK010000444.1:2080-2484 GCA_964648885.1 uncultured Geobacter sp.
TGACCCCAAAGGCTTGACCTTGGGAATAGACAATGACCGAGCATTCGAAATTAACCGGACAGTAGTGAAATAAAGGAGAAAATGCTATGCAGGCATTACGTCAGATTCATACATTTAATTCTCAAAGCATATCCATAAAAATACCTAAAACATTTATGAATCGTCCACTTGAAATAATTATAATACCATCAGAAAATCAAAAGGCAGTGCACGTCACCCCTGAAGATTGGCCAAAAGATTTTTTTGCAAAAACCGCCGGCTGTTTTTCAGACGCACCTTTAGTTCGCGAGGCGCAGGGTGAGTACGAAGTACGAGATGTAATCAAATGAAATACCCCGGCCTGAAGGCCGAGGCTTGCAGGTAAGGAGCCTTAGGAGGCTAGCAACAATAACATGAACATCTTG
>CAZYMK010000445.1:0-2469 GCA_964648885.1 uncultured Geobacter sp.
GCCCGCGAACAGCAGCAGGCCACAGAGCGACTGCGGCTCTACACCAGCCTGCTGGGCAGCCTGATGACGACCCCTGCAGCCGTGCAGGGCGAATTTGAGCGGTTCAGCGCTGAGTTGACCGAACAGCTGGCTACAATCCTGCAGATTCCTCGGGTCTCGGTCTGGCTCTTCAGCCGTGATTACAGTGAGCTGAGCTGCATTGACCTGTTTGAACTGCAGACCGGGCAGCACTCCAGCGGCATGCACTTGCTGGAGCGGGAGCACGCCAATGAACTGCGGGCACTCAGAACCTCCCGTTTTGTGGATGCTGCTGATGCCCTGACCGACCCCCGTACCAGCGGTTACCGGGAGGGCTACCTGCAGCCGCTGGGGATCAGCTCGATGCTGGATTGCAGCATCATGACCGAGGGCCGCACCCGGGGGGTGATCTGTTTTGAGCTGCTTGACAAGCCGTACCTCTGGAGCGGGGATGAGATCACTTTTGGCTGTCAGTTGGCAGATCAGCTGGGCATGGTGCTGCTGACCAGGGAGCGGCTGCAGGCGATACAGGCGGCCGAGGCCAGCGAACGAGCCAAGGCCGAGGTGCTGGCACATCTGGAAGAGCTGGTGGAGGCCCGCACGGCCGAGCTTGAAGAGGCCAAAGAGGCGGCCGAGTCAGCCAACCGGGCCAAGAGCGCTTTTCTGGCCAATATGAGCCATGAGATCCGTACCCCGATGAACGCCATCATCGGTATTACGTACCTGCTGCGCAACAGTGCCACCCCCCGGCAGCAGGAACAGCTGGACAAGGTGGGGGATGCGGCCCGCCATCTGCTGGGGGTCATCAATGATATCCTTGATCTCTCAAAGATCGAATCCGGCAAGCTGCAGCTGGAACAGACGGATTTTGATCCGTGTCAGGTGATCGGCACGGTCAGCTCGCTTTTGATTGAAAAAGCAGATGCCAAAGGGCTGCAGCTGGTGATCGACCACAACGGGCTGCCACCCCTGCTGCATGGCGATGGGCTGCGGCTGGAGCAGATCCTGCTTAACTTTGCCGGCAATGCGATCAAGTTTACCGAACATGGTTCAGTTACCCTGGCAGTGCGGCAGCTGCAGGAGGACCAGCAGCAGATCCTGCTGCGCTTCAGTGTCAGCGATACCGGTATCGGCATGACCGCTGATCAGCAGAAGCGGATCTTCAAGCCGTTTGAACAGGCCGATACCAGCACCACCCGGCACTATGGCGGTACCGGTCTGGGGCTGGCCATCTGCCGTCGCCTGACCTGGCTGATGGGAGGCCGGATCGGGCTGGAGAGCTGCCCGGGCCGGGGCAGCACCTTCTGGGTAGAGCTGCCCTTTGGCAAGGTGAGTGGTGATGCAGCCCTGTCAACCCGCTTCCGTGCACCGTCTGTCTTGAGCGGCCGGATGCTTGAGCAGCCGCCGGATCGGCTGCTTGCCGCCCATGCCGGTCAGCTTGTGCTGCTGGTTGAGGATAACCCCTTGAACCAGGAGGTGGCTTGTGAGCTGCTGCAGGCAGTGGGGTTACGGGTGGATCTGGCTGAAGACGGGCAGGTGGCCTGCCGCATGGCCGAGCAGCAGCGCTATGACCTGATCCTGATGGATATCCAGATGCCGGTGATGGACGGTCTGGAGGCCACCCGTCGGATTCGCTGCCTTGAGCCGTACCGTGAGACACCGATTCTGGCCATGACCGCCAGCGCCTTTAATGATGACCGGGCTGCCTGTCTGGAGGCCGGGATGCATGACCATGTGCCCAAGCCGGTGGACCCGGCCCAGCTCTATCAGGCCCTGCTGCGCTGGCTGCCGAAACCGGCGCCAACGCAGGCGGCAGTATCGGCAGTGCAGCCGTCGCTGCCGTTTGCTGCCGATCAATCGGCTGCTGAGCAGGAACAGGCGGCCTTGCAGCTGCTGAAGCAGGTGCAGGGTCTGGATCTGACTGCCGGTCTGCGCAGTGTGCGGGGCAAGGCGGTCCGGCTGTTGGCCATGCTGCAGCGCCTGGGGCGGGAGCATGCTGATGATGCTGCCCTGATCCGGCAGGCCCTGGAAAGCGGTAACCAGAGCGAGGCGCGGCGTCTGGCCCACACCCTGAAAGGCCTGGCCGCCACCCTGGGTATTACGGCCCTGCAGGATACCGCTGCTGTACTTGAGCAGCAGTTGACCGGGCCTTTACCGGAGGCTGACGAACTGCAGGCCGCTCTGCTACCCCTTGAACAGCAGCTGCAGCAGAACCTGCCGCTGCTGGCCGGTCTGGGGGCAGCTGCCGGTACCAGCGGCAGTGGCGATCTGAACCTGCAGGCCCTGCAGGCAGAGCTGGCGGAACTGCGTCAGCTGCTGGCCGGTGACGACCTGCAGGCCCTGCGTCTGTACAGCAGCCTCAAACCCCGGCTGGAACAGCTGTGGGGTGGAGCCGCGCACCAGCTGGAGGGGCTGATCAATGCCTTTGCCCTGGACAAGGCCCTGGAGGAG
>CAZYMK010000446.1:0-2457 GCA_964648885.1 uncultured Geobacter sp.
GCATCAGGGACGGAACAGCTGCATCAGGGTTGCCGGATCTGCACCGATGACTTGCTGGGCCTCCCCCTGCTGGATCAGCATCTTGAACAGCGGCTCCATACTGCTGAAAAATGCTGCACCAAGCAGCAGAAACAGCAACAGCGGTATCAGAACATACCCGGCCAACCCGAGCAGCAGCCAGGCTGCCTTGGTGCCGTCGGTTGAGGACCAGCTGACCGTTCCGGCGGTTTCCTTGAGGTTGCGGTACAGCTGCACCGAGTAGAGCATGCTGAAGGGGGCCATGGCCAGCGACAGGAAGGGGCCAACTGCCGGAATCATCCCCAGCACCATACCCAACAGCCAGACCAGAAACAGTCGTCCCGTAACCGGCCAGAACCGACCATCAACCAGCGCCTTGCTTTTGAGCAGGGCATCCATGCCGCGCGTGTCTTCCTCAACCACCAGATAGGCACAGGCAAAAAACCAGATGCCGGTCAGGATGCCGGGAATCAGCAGCAGCAGCGAGGCACCCCCCACAATAAAGCTGTAGAGTGCGGAGACCCAGGCCAGGGCGATCCAGCAGCCTTTAGCCTTTTCAAAGGCTTCCTTGAAGCCGAGCCGTGCATCCACCGCTGCACTGACCGCCGCCGCCATACCCCAGCAAACCACCACAAGCGAGCCGATGATGGCCAGGCCGAACAGCATGAACATGCTGACCATACCGCTGAAAGATGCCTTGGCCGTACCACCCAGCAATAGTGCCACCAGCATAGGCGGTGCTGCTGCGGCTACGACGGTGGCGATAACGATACCGATCAGCAGCAGCCAGCGCTGTTTGAACTGCTCCCAGGTACTGCTGAACAGGTCACTGATTGACATAAGTTCGCTGGATGCCGGACTTCCGTTGCCGTGGCCGGTTGACCGCGTCTGCTCCTGCGAGGAGTGAGCCGTTGCAGGCAACGGTTGCGGCAGGTCTGCAGAGGGGGCAGGCACTGGCGCAGGTGCCGCCGGAGTGGTTGCCGACAGTGCATCTGCCTTGCTGAAGGTAAACTGTCGGCCACATTTGGGGCAGGTGGCCTGCACCGGTTGCTCCGGCAGTTGATCAGCAGGTACGTTACGGCTGAATGAGCAGTGTGGACAGGTTACACACAGGGTAAGCATGGGGCCTCCTTACGGCAGATGTCTCTTTGTTGCATGAAATCAGACCGGGTGCAAGCGGTTGAAATACACGATGAAAATACCAGCATGGGCAAGGCCTGCAGACAGGCCGAAATATTCTGCTATACTGACAGCGTCAGCTTCATCACTTTCAGCAGGGAGGAACACTATGATGCTACGAACAGTGCTTGTCAGCGCACTTATCTGTCTGGTGACGTCCGGGGCAACGCATGCCGCCGGAGTACGCATGCCGGTCACCTCTACCCTGACCGGGGTTACGGTCTTTCAGGATCGCGCCCAGATCACGCGTACCGTAGCGGTCACCCTGAAGCCGGGCAGTCAGGTGGTTGCCATTGAAGGGCTACCGGTGCTGCTGCAGGAGGATTCCGTGCGGGTGGAAGCCAAAGGCACGGCCAGAGTAACCATTGGCGGCATCGAGGTCAAGCGCAGTTTCCTCGCCCAAAGTTCGGATAAAAGGGTAGCCGAGATCGATGCCGAGATCAGACAACTGGAACGCAAACTGGGGGGGTTGGATGCCGGCAAGGCCGGGCTGGCTGCTCAGAAAGGTTTTGTTGATTCAATCAAAGTTGCCTGGGGTGAGCGGGTTTCACACCAGTTGGCAGTGGGCAAGCCGACTGCGGCTGAGCTGCATGAGGCCATGGGGTTTGTGGGCAGTAACACGACCAAGGTAGAGGAGCAGCAGCGGGAGATTGATCAGGAAAAGCAGGGCATAAAAGACCAGATTGATGCTCTGCGCCGCAAGAAACAGGAAGCAGCCGGCCACCACCGCAAGGAGAGCAAGACCGTTGAAGTGGCACTGGAAACCAGCAAGGAAGGCGCCCTTACCCTTGAACTGTCCGGCCTGGTGGGGCAGGCCACCTGGGAGCCGAGCTACGATGTACGCCTGGCCAAAGACGGCACTACAGCCGAGCTGACCTACCGGGCGCTGATCAGGCAGCAGACCGGAGAGGATTGGAGCAATGTTGCACTGTCGCTCTCCACAGCACGGCCTGCAGCCGGCGGGGCACCACCGGCTCTGCATCCCTGGCGGATCGGCTTCTACCGTCCGCAGCCGTTGGTTGTGGCTGCTCCAGCCCCCCGGGCTGAAACACGCCTGTACAAGCAAGCAGCAAGGGCCATGCTGGATGAAAATGCAGAGCGGCTGGCCATACCTGAAGAGTCGGCGCCAGCCGCCTTCCAGACTGCCCAGGCCGTAGCTGAAGGGGCAGCCATAACCTTCAGAATTGCCAAGCCGGTCAGCATTCCCTCTGACAACACACGCCACAGTGCGGTGATTGCCCTGGAAAAACTACCGGTCAG
>CAZYMK010000447.1:0-680 GCA_964648885.1 uncultured Geobacter sp.
TCGTGGTCTTTATGCAGACCTTAAGTGACGGCTATCTGCCGCCACCGCAGCAGCCTCGCCGGTCACCACGGGCAAACAGGTAGTCGCACCGAAGGTTATACGACAGCGCCGGCTGCCTTCAGGTAACCGGCGCTGTTCTGTCAACAGGCTACTTTTTGTCGCGGATCTTCTTGTGACACTCTGAGCAGTTTCCCTTGATTTCGCCGATCTTGGTCTTGACGGTCTCTCCGTCCTGCTTGGCTGCAGCAGCAACGACTTCTTGCGACAGCGTCGACAGCCGCAGGGTCAACTCCTTGGCCAACGGGTTTGCCAGCCCCTCCCCCACCGTGCGCGTCTGGGCCGCCAGGGCCTCGGCATCCTTGGCTACATCAGCCAACTTGCCAGCGACAAGGTTTTTCTCCATGTTGTCGCGCCAGGGTGCGTTGTATTTTCTTGGTTTTACTCTGAGACCTCTGTGACCTGTGGCAACTGCTTTTAATAGGTTGAGTTGTATGTACAGCATTGTTGAACTGGTCAGATGGGCAATCAAGCATCAGCACAACTGACAGCAGCCCGCCCCCCTGCCGCAGAAAAAATCAATTTCAGTCAAAAAAATCACAAAATCGGGTGATCACCCGATTGCAACCTCTACACAAACAACTATACTACTGCCATAAAGGCTGATTTACCGATTCAGACAT
>CAZYMK010000447.1:690-2456 GCA_964648885.1 uncultured Geobacter sp.
TACTGCCCCCGCAGCATCTCCGCCGCCCCCTCGTCAAGCATCTCCCTGCGCCGCAAACGGTCAAAGTGCGCCAGCAGGTCATCCGGACGCTGACGGCGCTTTTCATCGCCGCTGCTCTCCCTTACTATCTCACCTTTGTGCATCATTATAAGGCGATCCCCCAGGTTTGCGGCCTGATGCATTGAATGGGTCACCATCAGAGTAGTAAGCCTGCTGCCGGTGACTATCTCGCTGGTCAGTTCTATTATCCGGTCGGCGCTGCGCGGATCAAGGGCGGCGGTATGCTCGTCCAGCAGCAGTGCAGGGCGTTGCCAGGTGGCCATCAGCAGTGTAAGCGCCTGACGCTGGCCGCCGGAAAGTCCGCCGATGGGGGTATCAAGCCGATCCTCCAGCCCCATCCGCAGGGTGCGTATCCTGTCGCGGCAATCATCCAGCAGACCGCTCCCAAGTGCCCATCCCATTCCGGGGAAGCGCCCCCGTCTGGCCGCCATTGCAAGGTTTTCAGCTATGGTCATTGAGGGGGCGGTGCCGCTGAACGGGTTCTGGAACACCCGCCCGATGAGGGATGCCCGCCTGTGTTCCCCCCAGCCCGTGATCTCCTTCCCCTCCAGCATGATCTTTCCCTGATCCGGCATGAAAGTGCCTGCAACGGCGTTAAGCAGGGTGGATTTGCCCGATCCGTTGGTACCTATCACCACCACAAAAGAACCGTCGCTGACGGTGAGCTCTATCTTTCTGAGCGCCTTTACCTCGTTGGGTGTGCCGGGTTGGAAGGTCTTGCTGTACCCGTTCATCTCAAGCATGGCGCCACCCTTTCAGCCGGTCTGTGAAGCTGCCGAGCCAGCCTGGCAGCACAAGGGCCCCGAATACGCAGAGGGCGGTGATCAGCTTCAGGTCGTTGGGGTTAAGGCCGAAACGGAGCGCAATGGCCACCAGTAGCCTGAACAGCAGGGAGCCGATCAGGACACCGCAGATGGCCAGCCCCAGCCTCCCCCCCCTGACAAGGGATTCACCAATGATGACACTGGCCAGCCCCCAGACCAGCATCCCTATCCCCATCTGCACATCGCTGAAACCCTGATACTGGGTAAGGAGCGCCCCGGAGAGGGCGATCAGACCGTTGGAGATAGTGAGCCCCAGGGTTATCATCAGCCCTGTGTCGGCCCCCTGCGCCCTCACCATCTGGGGGTTGTCGCCGGTGGCCCTCATGACGGTTCCGAGGGAGGTTCTGAAGAAGAGATACAGAAGCAGGCTGATCAGCAGCACCAGCAGCAGTGTGGCAAGCAGTACAGAGAGATCACGGGTAGAGACCTGCCACCCGAGCAGCAGGATATTGGCGCTGCTTCCAAACAGGGGGCTGCATAGCGTTTCTGCATTGTCAGCCAGGGTGGTGGTTGACATAAGCGATATGTTGCTCTTTCCCATTACCCTCAGGTTCACAGAGTAGAGCGCTGTCATGGTGAGGATTCCGGACAGGAGCGCGTGAATCCTGCAGCGGGTGTGCAGAAGGCCGGTCACCAGACCTGCCAGCAGCCCGGCCCCGGTTGCCGCCACTGTGGCAAGCAGCGGCGAAACGCCGCTTACCAGCAGCACCGCTGCCACTGCGCCACCCAGGGTGATGGAGCCGTCAGCGGTCATGTCGGCAAAGCTGAATATTTTGAAGGAGATATAGACCCCCAGGGCCAGCAGGGAGAGAATAAGCCCTATGGTTAGTGATCCCAGCAGCAGATTCATCTGGTTTCCTCCTGAATGATTGCCGGGCCGCA
>CAZYMK010000448.1:0-2443 GCA_964648885.1 uncultured Geobacter sp.
GTGCTGCCGGCCCTGCAGGTGTGGCAGGATCAACCGGTCTGACTGGATTAACTGGATCGACTGGTGCCGCAGGCCCGGTTGGCAGTACTGGCGAAACAGGATCAATCGGCTTGACCGGATCAACCGGTTTAACTGGATTAACCGGCGATACAGGTGCCATTGGTGCTGCCGGCCCTGCAGGTGTGGCAGGATCAACCGGTCTGACTGGATTAACTGGTGCCGATGGTCAGACAGGTCAGACAGGTGAAAAAGGTACATCAGTTGCTACTACCATTGTAACACTGCCTGAAACGCCGCTCTTGCAGCCTGAGTCTGAGATATATCCGCCTGCGCTACCACCGGTCCAACCAGGTTCTGTTGTAACCCCCGGAGAAATTCCTGATGAATTGTTGAAAATACCGCCGCCCCAACCGCCGCCGGTACCACAACAGGTAGTCATACCACCGCCCAAACCATCTCCGGCAAGACCGGTTCCCGTTGTCAAGCCGATAAAAAGCGTGGAGCCGGATCCGGATCCGGATCTGTATGTGCCGCCATTTTATCCGCCGAAACAAGATCGTAATTGATAAAGAACATCCCCAAGGCCCGCCATGCTGCGCTTGAACGATCTGTTTGTGTGCACCATGGTGAAAGCCTTCTGCCTCAGTCTGTTTGTGATCAGCTTTAGTGATAGCCAGTCTGCAGTGGCTGAAGACAAGCGGGTGATTAATCGTTCCAGGCAGATAAACTTCAAACAGGAACCGGCTTCCCGTGCGGTGCGACAGATAGCAGGCTGGATTATCCATTCCGGCGACAATCACCGTATGCCGTTTGTGATCATTGACAAACTTGATGCCAAAGTCTTTGTTTTTGATCGGAGCGGGCAACTTCAGGGTGCAGCTCCTGTACTGGTCGGTGCGGCACGCGGTGACTCTTCTGTGCCGGGTATTGGTGATCGCAAGCTGTCGAGCATCCGTCCAGAGGAACGCACAACGCCGGCGGGCCGTTTCCTCTCCTCGCTGGGGCGTAACATACAAGGAAAGGAGATTGTCTGGGTAGATTACAACTCCGGCGTCTCCATGCATCCGGTTATTACTGCCAACACCAGAGAGAGACGTCTTCAGCGGCTGGCAACACCTACACCGCTTGACAATCGTATTTCGTACGGCTGCATCAACGTTCCGTTATCGTTCTATAAAAACGTGGTTCGCCGTGCTTTTTCAGGCAGCAATGGCATTGTCTATGTGTTACCGGAAACCAGGACACTTCAGGATGTTTTCGAGGTTTATGATCTGAAGGAGTCAGACGAGCCATGAGAGCTCTTTCCAGAATCGGGTGGTTTGCACATTAAGGATCAGAATGCTTATTATCCACTTCTGGCAGGTCTGCAGCATCAGCATCCCTTCCGCTAAATACGACAGTAGCGTTAATTGTGACGGATTACGTTATCCCGTTCTTGCCCAGCTACCCGTGAAGCACACTTCTTCTCTAGTACAATCAATCAGTTAATCACAAGGAACAACCTCAGTCTTTGTTTGGATCGTTAGTTGCTTTGATTATGAACAATGAAAAGCAAAGACCAACTACATGCTGATCCGGAGGTCTGTATGGAACTTACCATGACTGGCACCGTAGCTTATCTGAAGGGGGATTGGACACTCGCTGGAGTGACACAGCACAGTATCCGTGCGCTGGCTGCCTCATTGGAGCAGATAGGCTCTGGAACCTTGAAAAAGCTGCGAATCGATTGTGAACAGATAAAAAAATTTGATATCAGCGGGCTGCAATTTCTTTACACCTGGCTGCAGTGTTTCAGGATTCGGGGGATTGAGCCGGTGCTGATCAATCTGTGCCAAAAAATGCGGAAGATGTTTTCAGGCTTGGGGTTCAGGATTACCTCAGAGCATACCTTGATAGGTATGCATAGCCAACTGCTCTTGTCTGCTCCGTAGTTACGCAAAACGGCTAACTTCACACAGATCCTGGCGAGTGCCGTCGTCAGGACAAAACCAGGAAAGAAGGAGACAGATCATGGAACAAAAGATTTCAAGAGGCAGGTATCCCGTTACATTTATTGTTTTGATGTCAGTTTTCTTTTCCACACTGCTTTGTGCCGATCTGCAGCAATCCTTTGCTGCAGCAGGCACAAAGAAACCAGTGGCAACAGCAGTCGTTCCCGCTGGTGATCGTACGGAGGCCCGGATCAAGCAGTTGCATGCCGTTCTCAAGATTACCCCTGACCAGCAGGAGCCGTGGCATGCCCTTACCGAGGTAATGCGCGAGAATTCTAAAGAGATGGATGCACTTGCCAGGGTAAAGACAGAAAACGCACAGATCGTAAACGCGGTTGAAAATATGAAATTCTATTATCAGGTTTCCAAAACGCACCTGGATCAACAGGCAAAGTTCATCCCCCCCTTTGAAGCGCTTTATACCTGTCTGTCGGATGAACAAAAAAAGACTG
>CAZYMK010000449.1:0-2442 GCA_964648885.1 uncultured Geobacter sp.
AAAATCGGCAAGGAGCTGCCTGAAGAGCTGGATGGTCTGTATCAGGAGATCTCCGGTCTGATTGAGGCTGCCCTGCTGCCCCAGGTCCATGAACTGGCAGGCGTGGTTGACCGGGAGCTGGACTGGCTGGCCCAGTCGCTGCAAGGAGAGTTGCAGCAGGGGGATGATCAGCGGGGCGCAGAGCTGAAGCGCAGGATTACGCCGGAAGTTCGAGGCACACCATTCTGGCATGAGCTGGAGACCCGCCTGAAGCGGCTGGCTGAGCAGCTGCAGGAGCTGGTTGACGGCTTGGGCGCGCTGGATCGGGCTGCTGCCAAGCTGCCGGACACGGTTATGCAGACGGTCAATGGTCTGCTGACTGATGCCTTCGGGATCGGCCTGCGCCTAGTCGCAACCGTGCGGGAGCTGGCCTGGTTCTGCACTGATGATCCGGATTCCTGTCGCTGGCTGGAGGCCCGGCAGACCAGTCGGGGAAGTGTTGCTACAATCTGTGTGGCACCGCTGGAGGTGGCCGAGACCATCAAGACGGCGGTCTTTGATCCGATCCCCACCGTGGTGCTGACCTCGGCTACCCTGGCGGTGGGTGGTTCCTTTGGCTACCTGCGTCGACGTACCGGGCTGGACCTGCTGGAACCGGAGCGGCTGCTGGAGCTGGCGCTGGCTTCACCTTTTGATTATGCCGAGCAGGCGCTGATCGGCATCCCTCGGGACCTGCCGGATCCCACCAACTTCAGCTTCCGTCAACCCCTGGCCGAGGCAGTGTTGCGGGCGGTCAGCATCTCGCAAGGAGGGGCCTTTGTGTTATTCACCTCCTTTGATCTGTTGCGCCAGACCCATGCCGCGCTTAAAAGTCAGCTGGAAAATCAGGGACTAACCGTGATGCGGCAGGGTGAAGGAGGCAGCAGACACCAACTGCTGGCCCGTTTTCGCAAAGAACAGCACGGGGTGCTGTTCGGTACTGATTCCTTTTGGGAAGGGGTGGATGTGAAGGGGGATGCCCTGCGTCTGGTGGTTATTGCACGGTTGCCGTTTCAGGTTCCCACCGAGCCGATCCAGCAGGCCCGGGCTGAGCGGATCAGCTCAGAAGGTGGCGATCCGTTCCGGGAGATGTCGGTACCCCAGGCGGTGCTTAAATTGCGGCAGGGATTTGGCCGTCTGATCCGCAGTCGTACCGACCGTGGGGCGGTGCTGATTCTGGACAGCCGGATGGTGACCAAGAACTACGGCAGCCGCTTCAGAAAATCACTGCCACAGGAATCTCAGCTGGTGGCACCACTTGAAGAGGTGCTGCAGCGGATGGAGGAGTTTTTCAAGGGCTTGTTATGACAGCTGCTTGCGGCGTTTTTTAGCGATGAAGTTGTAACATTGGAAATAGCTGATGGTTACCAGCAGAAATGAAAAATAGGAAACGGCCAGGATGATTGAAGCACCACGCCCCTTGTCCACACCGGGTGACATGGCAATAAAGACGACAAAGGCACCTGCAGCGGCTATTTTCCAGATATCACCGATCAGACGTTTACGACGCAGGGCAAGTAGCTGATCCGGAGTAACGCCGGTTTTGGAGGTTTCAATCTCCACTTCAACATCCTGGCGGGCCAGCCACCAGGCCGGGTACAGCATGAGCAGCTGGATCAGCACCGACAGACCGATGCTGGTAAAGATTGCCCCCTCTATGCCGTAACGACTGAAGGTGAGCAGAAAATTGTAGGCCATGAACAGCAACAACCCCAAGAGGCCCACTTGAACCACATTGTGGATGATTGCAAACCGTTTGAGACGGGTAAAATCGTAGGAAGCCATCCGGTTATCCTTGCTGGTCGGTAAGTTGAGAGTGTTATCTGCAGCGGGATTGGGTTATAACAGAACGATGTTGCAAGTACAACCGCGAAAGCAGGTTCTGCGCCGATGAGACAATTACGTCGCTTCTTCAACCCGGTCTCAGCACTGGTTGCCATTCAGCTGGTCTGGGTGCTGATGGTGATGCTCTGGGTGAGCTGGTTTGTGGGGCGCAACCGTCAGTGGCAGGAGCTGGCCGCCCGCTACAGACCGGAGCTGCTGGCCAAGGGTGAAGGGTGGTTCGATCTGGTGCAGGGGCTGCTGCTTCTGGCGGTGATCCTGGTGGGGGTCTATGCGCTGTTCATCTTCTGGCGTCGGCAATCCAGTCTCTATCAGCAACAGCGCGAGTTTATCACCCAGGTCACCCATGAGCTGAAATCGCCTCTGGCTTCAATTCAGCTGCACCTTGAAACCATCCGCCTGCGGCAGCTGCCGCCTGAGCGGCTGGACAGCTTTGTTGCTACCATGCTGGACGACACCCGCCGCCTGCACTCGCAGATCGACAACCTGTTGCTGGCAGCACGCATCGAGCAGCGTCGACGTCCGGCCGAGCAGCGGGTGGTTGAGCTGGGGGCCTTTATCCAGCGCTATCTGGATGAAAAT
>CAZYMK010000450.1:0-2442 GCA_964648885.1 uncultured Geobacter sp.
ATCCGGATAGTTGATACGCCGCATATACTCTTCTTCGCCATCAAAATGCTCGCGGGCAAGCTTTACCAGTAAAGAGACAATCAGCTTGTGGGCAACCAGATCCTGTTCCTTGTCATCAGTTTCCTGATGAAGCAGGTTGACCATTTCCACCAGCTTCTGATGTTCCTCATCAAACCGCTTGATACCAACGTTATAGAGTTCCGGCTGTTTGATCTTGTTCATGGAAGAGATCCTCTTTGTCCAATGAGTCAGATCCGGGCTTCTTAAGCCAGGGGCTCATGGTATCTGACAGCTTCTGCGAGGTGATTGGTTTAATTAAAACGTCATTCATTCCGGCCTGAAGGCAATCCCGCATGGCATCATCAAGACTGAGTGCCGTCAGTGCAATTACCGGAAGTGCAGGATTTTTGATAGCTGATGCCGGGTCACGCAACAGCCGGGTGACTGTGCAGCCATCCATATCCGGCATCTGACAGTCCATGAACACCAGGCTGTAGTGGTTCTGTCTCAGCAGCTCCAGGGCCTCTTCTCCATTTTCAGCCGGATCAGACGGAAAACCCAGGTTGCCAAGCAGTACAAAGAGAATGTGACGATTGATGGGATCATCATCCACCACCAGAATACGCGGGGAAGTGGCCAGGTTTGAGTCAGGTGTGCTGCTCATTGCAACCTCGTCTGCAGAAAAGAATGAACCGGTCTATCCAAGAACAATGCCAAGTCTGCTTGCAGGAAAACATTGTATTTTAAGGTTGTTGTAGTTGATGCCGGAGTAAAACGGTCTTCATTTGAGATATTTTGTCTCAAGTTGAGACTATTGGTGAGACAGGAGGTTTATACGATTGGCAGGGTCAGTTCGGCAGTGCAGCCAGGAGGCGGTTCATTGCTGGTGATTGTCAGGATGCCGCCCATGGCTTCACTGAAATGTTTGGCAATGGCCAGACCAAGGCCAGTGCCGCCACGGCGGTTGGTGAAGAACGGCTCGAAGATACGGTCCTGATTTTCAGGAGGAATACCTGGGCCGTTGTCCTGTATCCTGAAAGAGATGGTATCAAGGCTGGAGAGCACAACCTGCAGGGTGACGGTGCTGCCGGGCGGGGTATGCTGGCAGGCATTTTCAAGCAGATTCATCAGTATTTGCTGAAGACGGGCAGGGTCAGCCTTGATCATTGCTTCTACCGCAAACGGGTTCATATCAAAGGCAATGTTACAGGATGAACAGCTGTTGGTTGACTGTGCCAGCGAGATGGTCTCTCGACAGACAGCAAAAGGCTCAATCGAGATCATACTGGTTTCCGGTATGGTTCTGCCCAGATCCAGCAGGTCGTTCATCAGACGGGAAAGTCGGGTTACCTGGGTTCGGATATGGGACTGGTAGGGGGCCAGTTCATCATTTCCCATAAACTCTTTTTCTCTGAACAGGGCTTCTGTGTTGGACAGGATCGCATTCAACGGGTTGCGCACTTCATGGGCCACCCCGCCGGCCAGATGACCGATCAGTTCCAGTCGTTTGGTCTGTTGCTGCTGCTGTTCAAGCCTGCGCTGTTCAGTGATATCTACTTTTCTCGCCATGTAGCGGATGATGGTGTCGGTGTCGTCACAGATGGGAGAGATGGTCAGTGCTTCAAGAAACAGTGTGCCATCCTTCTTTTTATTGAGCAGTTCCCCTTTCCATATCTTACCGTTGACAATGGTTTCCCACAGTTCTGCGTACAGTTCCGGTGCCTGCTGATCAGATTTCAACTGCCTGCTGTGTTGTCCGATGACCTCCTGGAGACTATAGCCGGAACTCTTGCAATAGGCTGGGTTGGCATACTGAATAATACCTTCAGTATCCGTGATGAGCAGACTTTCGGGGCTTTGGTCCGCTGCCAGGGAAAAGGTCTGGATTTCAAGATTGGCTTGCTGAAGATCTCTGGTTTGCTGCTGCAAAAGAAAGCCGTACCTGATGCTTATGGCAATGGTGAAGGCAGTAAAGATAAATCCGGGCAGGTAGATTGAGCGGATTATGCCATAATCAATCAGCGCTCCCCATACTGCTGAAAAATAGAGAAAAACAGCCAGCCCAAGCAGAATATAGTGATCCGGATTACGTTTTAGTCGAAAGACCACCCTGATGCGCCATGAGAACCAGAACATCACACCAAGATTCATCAGACTGAAGATATGACGCCATGGATTGGGAACACCACTGAACTGTGACAGCTTTTCACCCCAGGGAAGCAGTAAGGGGACATCCTGCTGCAGCGTGACAAAGCGTGCGCTATGAGGGGAAAAACCGTTTGCAGCAAGTAGTATCAGACAGACCGTTGAAGCTATGATAAGACCGGGCATTATCCGCCGGTCATCGGTCATACGGCCCAGAAAAATGATCATGAACGGGACGATGCTGGTAATAAAGGTAAACTGCCAGACAAGATAGACTGAAGCTGTTTCAACGGAACT
>CAZYMK010000451.1:0-2430 GCA_964648885.1 uncultured Geobacter sp.
TGATTTAAAGATTATATTGTTTTTCATAGTTACAATATTTCGGGAATTTAGGTTAGATCGCACTGCACAGTTTAGCGGATTGTGGTTGGAAACGGTGACGGTTATGCCGGGGGCTGCGGGCCATGATTTGCCTCCATACCTTGTAGTGTCAGATGGAGAATGGCACATTGAGGCGACAGATCATGTCGTTTTAGATGCGGTGTATTGAACCTAAAAACGGCAGTTGGCCCTAAAATTGGCAGTTGATATTCGATAATAAGTCATTTGTTTCATTATTTTATGCGGCTTACTGGGAGCTGCGGAGCAATTCCTTTTTGGTGGCTTGAACAGTTAACAAAACGTATGTATCTACTCGTACTTATGAAGAACCTTGCCTTTCAACTGCCGTTTTTAGGTTGAATGCATGTGAAAATGGCTATTCGGCTTTTTGGGAAGACCAATGATTATAGACTTCCTGTTTATGCCGTTGTGAATGATAAAATTCAGGGAAACGGTTTTGGATAAAATGGGCAATATCGTCAATCAGATTGTTTTCAAGTTGCACGTTTTGAGTGGCATAATTAGACCTTCTAATTGACCGATGCTTGTGTTTAAAATCAATAAAGTGGTGTTTCTTGATACGTTTAAATATCCGCAGCAGCAACTCCTCTTCTTTTGAGTTCGGTATAATATTCATGTCGCAGGTTCCTCGCTCCTTCAAGTGGGTAGTGGTATGACGGAGTTAATCCAACTGGCAGAGTCGTATCACCATCATGACACCCTTGTATTTATTGGCTCAGACCCTTGCCATACATGTCGGTGTACTGCCAACCAGCCTACAAACTCCTGCCGCGATGCCTTGGTGATAGCACTTCAACCCTGGCGGCAAAGCTGTTTGCCCGTAACTCTCTGCACGGTCTTTATCAGCATCCGGTCAACAATCCTGTAGAGTGTCATAATCTCGGTATCCGGGCTTGATTGCCGCAACAGCATGTTGCGCCCAAACGGCACCACAACAGGAGGAAGCAGATGCTGTTTGAGCAGGTTGATCTGGGATAGCGCAGTCTGTTGCTCCTTTGTGTAGCCAGGACCTTCAGGGGCTGTTCCGATAACACGCGCCTTTCCGCCCGCCAACTGAGCCTGTGCAGCCAGATCTAGCAGTTGCGCGGCTTCAGCGTCCTGCCCGAAGCCGGCTATCAAAAAAACAGAATCACCGGGCCGTACCAGCTGGACAAGTCCGTCTGACGGAACTGATGCGGCCGGCTGTTCATCAACTATGGTATTTCTGTATTCCCCGGATGCAGGGTCCTGCCAGAGGAACAGTTTGTGATGGGCGTTTGAGGTTCGCAGTACAACAGCGTCGTTGGTCAGTGCGATGTAACGCTGCTCTGCCGGAAAAGCAGGGCAACTATCCAGCGCACGGATGGCTGTCCAGCCAACTGCCAGGAGCTTGATTGATGAAGGTGCTGTAAAGGGTGATAGCATGTAGGCCTCCATTTATAAAAAATAGTGGCCCTGCATACCATGTCATAGCGACAAGACATGTCGTTTTATGTGTTGTGTGCTTGCCGTACATGTCAGTTTAGTCTTTAACGCCGCAGGATGAATGACAGCTAGTACTGGTTGCACCTTGCAAGCAACCAGCTTCTGTCCTCAAAGTGGCCGATGCGGTACGATTAGCTGAGCACAGATCGCCGACAGTTCATAGGCACGCCGGATGATGTAGCCACCAAATATCCGGTGGGGTACATACTCCTGCTCCGGGTACATCCGCTCCCAACCGTCCACCACCAGCCGATCTGCCTTCAGGCCGCTAAAACCGAGCTCATCCTGGGCAGCATGGAGTTGTTGCAACAGCTGATACTCTTCACGACTGGGTGGTTCGTACTGTGCTGCCTGCTGTTGCTGGTACTGTTCCCGCTCCTGCACGGCTTTCTCAGCACGGCGCTGTGATATTCCAGCGGCGGCAGGGGCCGGCATCACGAAAAATAATGTATGGGAATTATTGCGAGGATCGTTACTGATATCCTTTACTAACTGAATCTGGCAAGAACTTCATGGCAAATAGAACATACTCTTGCTTCGCCTGATCTTTGCTTTTTCCTTTCTGCAAGAGCCAGGCACGATATTTGGCTTTTGCTTCGATTTGATAAAACGAAGGTTGCGGGACATTGATATCGCCAATAGTCGCTTGCTTATATAAACCATAAATTAGTAAAAGGTCCTCATTTGACATTGATGAATCCCCGTAAGACTTTATTTGGTTTGCCGCATTATCGAGATACTTAGCCAGAGGATAGGGGCTCCATTCAGAAAAAACTGGAATGCTGGTCAATGAACAGCTCAATACAATTCCAAGCAACCAAAAAGTAATTTTTTCACAAAATCTCTTTTTATGGCTCCTCGCTGTTTCAAGTGGGTAGCCTGAAATCAAGCTTGCCGGCAATGAGG
>CAZYMK010000452.1:0-2415 GCA_964648885.1 uncultured Geobacter sp.
AAAGCCGGGTGATGTCGCCACCACGATCCAGATTTTCCTGCTGTTGACGGTTCTCTCTTTGGCACCAAGTCTGCTGATCATGACCACCTCCTTTACCCGGATAGTGGTGGTTTTGTCATTCTTGCGCACCGCCCTGGGTACCCAGCAGGCACCTTCCAACCAGATCATTCTGGCATTGTCGCTGTTTTTGACCTTTTTTATCATGACGCCGGTTTGGCAGCAGGTGAATCGCGATGCCTATCAACCCTATAAAGCAGGCACCCTTTCGCAGGAACAGGCCTTTGAAAAGGCGGTGCAGCCGATTCGCAAATTCATGCTTTCCCAGACACGCGAGAAGGACCTGGGGCTGTTTGTCAGTCTCTCAAAGCAAGAGCGTCCCAAGAATGCCGATGACATACCAACGCTTACCATCATTCCGGCCTTCATGATCTCTGAATTGAGAACTGCGTTCCAGATAGGTTTTTTGATTTACATTCCGTTTATTGTGGTTGATATGGTGGTGGCATCGGTCTTGATGTCCATGGGTATGATGATGTTGCCGCCGGTTATGATCTCGTTACCGTTCAAGGTCTTGCTGTTTGTTCTGGTGGATGGCTGGGGGCTGGTGATCTCTTCACTGGTAAAGAGTTTTGGTTAGAAAGGATGCTCCATGACGCCTGAGCTTGTGGTGCAGCTTGCCCGCAGGAGCTTTGAGGCCACGCTATTAATGGCTGCGCCGCTCTTGATTTTTAGCTTGGTGGTAGGACTGGCTGTTAGTGTGTTTCAGGCCGTCACCTCCATCAACGAGGCCACCCTTGCCTTTGCGCCCAAGATTGTGGCGGTCATGGTGGCCGTGATTATTTTTTTCCCCTGGATGATGAGCTACATGACTGACTTTACCCGCGAGATCTATGCCCTCATCGCCATAATGCGGCGTTAGCCGTTATGTTTCCGCTGGTCAGCCCCTTTCCGGGAGCCTCAGACGTCTTTCTGTTTGCCCTGGTGCTCTGCAGGATTGCCGGCTTGTTTGTCGCATTGCCCTTGTTCGGAGGGCGCCGCCTTTCCAACCGATTTAAAGTAATAACGATACTTGCCATTACCCTGGTCTGCTATCCTGTTCTTGATCTGGTCCCTCCTCCAGTCCCGCAGGATGTGTTCACGCTTGGTATCCTGGTGGCCCAAGAGTTGCTGATCGGGCTAACGCTTGCTTTTGTAACCCAGATCATCTTTGCTGCGGTTGAATTCAGTGGCCAGATGATCGGGCTGCAGATGGGATTCAGTATCGCCTCGGTGATCGATCCCAACTTGGGTACCCAGGTGCAGATCATGTCTGTCATGCAAACCCTTCTGGCCACGCTGTTTTTCCTTGCGCTGAATATCCATCACGCTTTTATACGGGCCATTGTTGACAGCTTCAGTATCATTCCGCTTGGGGGCTGGACCATGAGTGAAGCTCTGATCAAGTTCATGGTTACAGCAGCCAGTGATATCTTTATCCTGGGGGTCAGGCTGGCTGCGCCGGTCATGGTGACCCTGCTGCTTACCAGTGTTGTGCTGGGGATCATGGCACGATCCTTTCCGCAGATGAACGTCTTTATGGTCAGTTTCCCTCTGAGCATCGGTCTTGGATTTCTTATTTTGGGCGCAACACTGCTGCTGTTTTTTCATGTGCTGGAGGTGGCCTTTGGTAATCTTACCGGTCAGATTACTACCCTCTTCAGGCTGCTGGCAAAGGGGGGATGATTCCTGGCTGACGAGGATAAACACTCCAAAACAGAACAGCCGACCGGACGAAGGCTTGAAAAAGCCAGAGAAAAAGGGGCACCACCCTCTTCACAGATGATGACACAGGGTCTGACCCTGTTGGCCGGCATTATGGCGATCTACCTGTTGGGCAGTTACTTGATGCAAGGCTTAAAAAATACCACGGTCGAGGTGTTCACACAGATCGGCAGCTTTGAGCTGACCGAGGCCAATATCTACACGTTGCTGATCAAGCAGTTTGGCGTGATGTTGATGCTGTTGGCACCCATCATTATCGTCATCATGGTAACCGGTGTTCTTTCTCACGTTGTGCAGGACAATGGGCGGATCGATTTCCAGTGGAGCCGACTGGAGATAAAGCCGGACAAGCTGAACCCTCTTAACGGATTTAAGCGGCTTTTCAACAAGGATGCACTGGTTGAAATCTTCAAGTCTTTACTCAAGCTCTTGGTCATCGGTTGGATCGCCTATCAGGTGATCAGGGATGAATTACAGAATATCACTCTGCTGTCGGAAGCAGATATACAGGGGATCCTGACCTATACCGGCCATGTTGCATTTGAGATTGTGACCCACACCTGCGGTATCATGATCGTACTAGCCGTGCTTGATCTTGTCTGGGTCAAGTGGCGTTATACCGAAAACCTGAAAATGACCAAGCAAGAGGTTAAG
>CAZYMK010000453.1:0-2414 GCA_964648885.1 uncultured Geobacter sp.
AGACCTTGAAAAAAGAGTATGACGAACGTCACGAATTCTGGACTAAAACCTTGCGGCCAGGGTCCAAGCGTGACCTGATGCTGAGTGAATCCTACCAGCCGGCCATCCGCTTCTTTACCGAGGTTGAAGAGAGATTTCTGCCGGCCCTGGCAGCAGGAGACCTTACTGCTGCCCAGGGGCTTGCCTACGGCAGCCTGAAACAGCAGTATCAAACCCACCGGCTGGCAATTGACAAGCTGGTCAAGCTGGCCACCGATGATGCCGCTGCCAACGAAAATATGGCCAACAGCATTATAACCAAACGTAACTGGATGATGCTGTTGATTGGGCTTGCTATCCTGATCTGCTCTGCTGCCATGGGAATCTTTATTGTCCGACAACTCCTGGCCCGCCTGGGTGGAGAACCGGAGGATGTAGCCGCGATTGTGGAGCGGGTGTCTGGTGGAGATCTTACCCTGCAGCCTGGCGATACATCTTCCCACAGCCTGATGGCTGCCATGGGCAGGATGATAGAGAGTCTGCGTCAGGTCATCAGTAATACCTCCCATACCGCAGCCGACATTGCCTCAGCCTCACTGCAGCTGCAGGCCGCCTCGCGGGAACTGTCCAGCGCATCGGAACATGCTGCCGGTCAGGTCAGTGCCATTGCCACGGCCAGTGAAGAGATGGCTGCCACCAGCAACGACATCTCCCGTAACTGCGCCAGTGCTGCAGAGACCTCGCACAAAAGCGCCGAGACCGCCCACAACGGTGAACAGGTGGTTAAACTGTCCATAGCAGGTATGACCACCCTTGCCGGTCAGGTGCAGCAGGTGGCCCAGACGGTTAGTGCCCTGGGGGCACGTTCAGACCAGATCGGCGCCATTGTGGGAACCATTGAGGATATCGCCGATCAGACCAACCTGCTGGCCTTGAACGCTGCCATTGAGGCGGCACGGGCCGGAGAGCAGGGGCGGGGTTTTGCCGTGGTGGCTGATGAGGTTCGGGCCCTGGCTGAGCGCACTACCAAGGCGACCAGGGAGATCGGTGAGATGATCAAGGCCATCCAGCTGGAAACCCAGCAGGCGGTTCACGCCATGTCGGCAAGTGTTGTTGAAGTGGACAAAGGGGTGCAGGCGGCAGAAGACTCACAGCGGGCCTTGCAGGAGATCATGGCGAGGATTGATGAGATGACCGGCCAGGTGGGTCTGATTGCAACAGCAGCCGGTGAGCAGACCTCAACAACGGCTGAGATATCAAGCAATCTGCACCAGGTGACTGATACGGTTCAGAAGACCGCACGGGGATCAGATGAAACTGCTGGTGCCGCCGCAATGCTGACCAGGCAGGCCCAGGAACTGAACGAGCTGGTACGCCATTTCAGGATCTGACATGGATGCACCACAACGTACCCGAAAAAACGCCCATGTTTTTGGCAGTATTTGTCCAATCATGAACAGTTGCACGGCAATGACGCGTTGCTGGCGTTAACGGAGCGGCTGCTGTGTAAATAGAGTTGTTTGTATTCAGTAGGTTGTGTTGTTGGCACGCTCGGTGCAAAAAGGTTTGCACGGGCAGCAATGATGCCGCCAGTTGCGAGGTTACTATGGCGAAACCTGATTGGTACGATACTGATACCTGCGAGACCCATGACAAGGGTGCGCCCAAGTTCTGTAAAAAGTCTGAGCCGGGCGAAGGGACCGAACGCTCCTGTGCCTATGATGGTGCCCGGGTGGTACTGATGCCGGTGACCGACGTGATCCATCTGGTGCATGGCCCGATCGCCTGCGCCGGCAACTCCTGGGATAACCGGGGGGCCCGTTCATCCGACTCACAGCTGTACCGTCGCGGCTTCACCACCGAAATGCTGGAGAACGATGTGATCTTCGGTGGCGAGAAAAAACTGTACAAGGCGATTATTGACCTGGCCGGACGCTACCCTGAAGCCAGGGGGATGTTTGTCTATGCTACCTGCGTCACCGCCATGACCGGTGACGATATCGAGGCTGTCTGCAAGGCTGCCCAGGAAAAAGTCAGCATTCCGCTGGTGCCGGTCAACACCCCCGGTTTTATTGGCGACAAGAACATCGGCAATCGTCTGGCCGGTGAAATTTTATTCAAATCGGTCATCGGCACTGCTGAACCGCCAGTGCTGGGCGAATATCCAGTTAATCTCATCGGTGAATACAATATTGCCGGCGACCTCTGGGGTATGCTGCCGCTCTTTGACAGATTAGGGATCCAGATCCTCTCCTGCTTTTCCGGCGATGCCAAGTTTGAGGAACTGCGCTACGCCCACCGGGCCAAGCTGAACGTGATCATCTGCTCCAAGAGCCTGACCAACCTGGCCAAGAAGATGCAGAAGAGCTACGGCATGCCCTATCTGGAGGAGTCGTTCTACGGCCTGACCGACATCGCCAAGGCGTTGCGTAACA
>CAZYMK010000454.1:0-2414 GCA_964648885.1 uncultured Geobacter sp.
TGATTTCTCTGTTGCTCCGTTGCTCTGTGTTTCGTTAACTGCCGTTTTCAGGATACATGAGGATTTCGCAATTAATACTCCATGATACATCTCGACACGAATATAGGGCTGGCCTGTACCCGCTCCCAATGTGAGGCCGGCAAGGCAGACAAGATAGCCATGCATTGGCGGTCGGTCCACGGCGAGCGGCAGAGTTACTGCTTTAGCGATCTTGACCGGGAATCCGACCGTACTGCTGCAGCCTTTGCCGCAGCCGGGCTGGAAGCGGGAGATGTCCTGTTTATCTTCCTGCCCAAGCTTCCGGAACTGTTTTTTTCTTTTCTGGGAGCGCTGAAACACCGCCTGACCGTTGCAACCCTGTTTGCCAACATCGGCGAAGAGGCGATGCAGGACCGTCTGGCTGACGCCCGGGGCGCCGCAATCATCATTCATCAGGCCTACCTGCGCAAACTGCGGAAGATTCGCCCGCAACTGCCGGCGCTACGTACCGTTATAGTTATCGGCGGCAAGGGGGAACAGCCCGGCGAGGTTACCTATGAGCAGTTTCTGGCCGCCGGGCAGATGCCGTACACAACTGTTCCAACTGCTCCGGAAACCCCCTCAGTGCTGCATTACACCTCCGGTTCAACAGGGAAACCCAAGGGGGTGCTGCACTGTCATCACAGTATCCTGCATCAGCAGGACACCACCCGCGACGTACTGGGACTGGACCGGCAGGCTATCTACTGGTGTACCGCTGAACAGGGCTGGGTAACCGGTACCTCGTACGGCATTATCGGCCCCTGGAGCAACGGTATCACCCAGGTCCACTATGAAGGTGGTTATGATGCACAGGCGTGGCTGCAGGTGTTGCAGGAAGAGCAGGTAACGGTCTGGTACACCGCTCCCACGGCACTGCGTATGTTGATGCGGGAACCGGAAGAACTGTTCCATGCCACTCCTCTGCCTTCCCTGCGGGCGATCTACAGTGTTGGTGAACCGTTAAACCCCGAAGTGGTGACCTGGTGCCGCAGTGTGCTGGGTAAAGAGGTATATGACACCTGGTTTCAGACAGAAACCGGAGGGATCATGATTGCCAACCGCCCGGGAATGACAGTCAAGCCGGGTTCCATGGGCAGGCCGGTCAACGGTATTGAAGCGGCCATCCTTGATGACAACGGGGCACCCCTTCCGGCCAACCGGCAGGGTCAGCTCTGCATCAGGTCCGGCTGGCCCTCCCTGTTTATCACCTATCTGCACAATGCAACGGCCTATAACGGCAAATTCAGCAAGGGGTATTATCTGACCGGGGATATGGCCTGGCAGGATAACGACGGTTATTTCTGGTTTGTCGGACGGAGTGACGATGTCATCAACACGGCCGGCCACCTGGTAAGCCCCTTTGAGATCGAGAGCGCCCTGCTGGAGTTGCCGGAGGTGCTCTCCATCCGTCTGCATGTCGCAAAACGGGTGGCCTCTATTGCAACTCCGCAAGAGGTCTGCTTTGTGGAGCGGGTGCCCAAGAACAGGAGTGGTAAAATAATGAGACGGGTACTCCGTGCCCGTTATCTGGGGCTGCCGGAAGGTGACCTTTCAACCATGGAGGATGCATGACCACCTTTGATGAACTGCAGGATATTTTTCGAGAGGTCTTTGACGACCCGGAACTTGCCTTGCGTCCCGAGATGACGGCTCAGGATATCTATGGCTGGGATTCTTTGTCAAACATGACCCTGATGATGGCGATTGAGCTGAAGTTCGGATTGAAAATTCTGCCGCAAGATCAGATGCAGTTTCACAATGTCGGCGATATGGCACAGCATATTGCCCGGAAGAAAGACGCAATGCCATGATCCAGATCTCCCCGGAGGCTCATATATCGCCCCTTGCCGATATTGAGGACTCGGTCAAAGGCACACGAATCATCATTGAAGCCGGGGTTGTTGTGGATTCCTTTGTTAAGATCAAACCGGCCGGAGGAACGGGCGACCTACTGATTGGTGCGCACAGCATCATCAACTCAGGTTGTGTCATTTATACCGGCAATGGCATCACCTTTGGCAAGAATGTCCTGATAGCAGCCAACTGCACCTTTTCTCCCACTACCCATGAGTATCGCTTGCGTGACAAACTGATTCGGGAGCAGGGGTTCGTACAGCCTTCTCCTCTCTTTGGCGGGCGGAACGGTATTACTATTGAAGATGATGTCTGGATTGGCGCCAACTGTGTTATCCTTGAAGGGACTTATATCCGTCAGGGGGCCGTCGTATCAGCAGGATCTGTTATCAAGGGTGAGCTGGAAGCATTTGGCATCTATGCGGGCAACCCTCTGAAGCGCTATGGCTACCGTCAGTAATCAGGCGCCGGTCACGGTGCTTGGCTCCGGGGGATTTATCGGATCTCGTCTGGTGTCCCATCTTCAAAAGACCGGACAT
>CAZYMK010000455.1:0-2406 GCA_964648885.1 uncultured Geobacter sp.
CCTCCACCCTGGTGGCCTCATTTTTCGTACCGCTCTTTTTTGTGCTGCTTGAGAACTCCAGCGGCTTCTTCAGCAGGAAAAAGAATAAAACTGCCGTGCAGGAAGGGGGCAGCGACCATGCGTAGCGTTGTCTGTGGATTGGTGGTGCTACTGCTCACCGGCTGTTCAGTGGGGCCTGATTACGTCAGGCCGGATAGTGCCTCCCCCGCCTCCTGGCAGGTTGAATACCAGGCTGCGGCCGATCTGGCCAACACCCGCTGGTGGCAGCAGTTTAACGATCCGGTGCTGGATGAGCTGCTGGAGGCCGCCGTCAGAGGCAACCTTGATCTGATGCAGGCCACGGCCAAGGTAAGCCAGTATCTGGGGGCGCTTGATACGGCCCGTTCCCAGCAGTACCCCCAGCTTGGGGCCGGTTTTGATGCCGGGGCCCAGCGTGGGGGCGGCACGGTGACTGAAAGCTATCAGGCGGCCTTAAATGCCACCTGGGAACTTGACCTGTGGGGCAAGCTGCGGCGTTCCAACGAGGCGGCCCTGGCACAGCTGGTGGGTACCGAGGCAGGGCGGCGCGGTGTGCTGGTCTCACTGGTTGCCAATGTGGCCGGCGGTTACATCACCCTGCGGGGACTGGATCGTCAGCTTGAGATTGCCAGGGATACCGAGCAGGTCTATGCCGAAAGCCTCAAGCTGTTTCAGCTGCGCTTCAAGTACGGCACCATCTCGCAGCTGGAGCTTTCTCAGGCCGAATCCCAGTATGAATCGGCCCGTCAGACCGTACCATCCTACGAATCCCTGATCAGGCAGCAGGAAAATCTGCTGTCGCTGCTGCTGGGGCGTGCGCCGGGAGCCATCCCGCGCGGCAAGCCGCTTGACAAACTGGTGCCGCCCGGCATTCCGGCCGGTCTGCCGTCCACGCTGCTGGAGCGGCGTCCCGATATCATGGAGGCCGAGCAGGCGCTGATCGCTGCCAATGCCCGGATCGGGGTTGCCCGGGCCGCCTGGTTTCCCAGCCTGAACCTGACCGGTGCCCTGGGCACGGCCAGCAGTGATATCGGCTCGCTCTTTACGCCGGGTGCCTATGTCTGGTCGGCCGGGGGCCAGTTGCTGGCCCCCCTGCTCACCTTTGGCAAGATCGCCGGACAGGTCAAGCAGGCCGAGGCCCTGCAGCAACAGGCACTGTACCGCTACCAGCAGTCGTTGCTGACCGCGTTTCGCGAGGTAGAGGATGCCCTGATCAAGACCTCAAAGGGTAAGGAGCAGCTGGAGGCGCTCAAGCGTCAGGTGCGTTCATTGGAAGAGTATGCCAGGATAGCCCGGCTGCAGTTTGAGGCAGGCACCTCAAGCTATCTGCAGGTGCTTGATGCAGAGCGTTCGCTGTTTACCGGCAGGCTGAATCAGGCCCAGACCGGCTATGACCAGCTGGTGTCGCTGATCTCGGTCTACAAGGCCATGGGGGGAGGCTGGATCAATGAGGCTGACCGGCTGCAGGGGGAGAAGGTCAGCCCCTGATCATCTTCAGCTGAAAGGTCTCTTCCAGGATATGCAGCAGCAGGTTGACCCCTTTGAAGGCGTTCCGCAGCAGCTCCCGCTCACGGTCGGTCATCACCAGCGGGTCAATGTAGTTGGTCGGCTTCCGGCCTGATTCAAGGGCCCTGAACTGCCGCTGCAGGCGCAGCTTCAGCAGAAAGGTGAACGACTCCTCAAGCTTGTCCAGATCTTCAGCGGCTATTTTGCCCAGCTGCCTCAGACGGCCGATCTTCTCCCAGGTGGTGCCCCCCATGCTGCCGTAATACAGGGACAACAGGCTGACCCCCAGGGTCAGGGCAAAAATCCCCCCCCGTTTCAGATCAAACATCCCCTTATAGTCACCCCGCGATTCGGTCTTGATCCTGCCGAACAGCCCCATCGGCGGCTTGAAACGGACAATGTTGCGGGCCATGTAGGAAAAGAACAGCGCCTGACGGTGGCTTTCGGCAAGAATATGCTCCCGCAGTTGCTGCTCCAGAGCCAAAGAGCCGTGAATGGCCCGCATATCCTGAAACATACCGAAATTGACCATATTGTCCGGTATCGGCGTGGTGATCCAGCGGGTGAGAATCACCTTCCATTCAGACAGGCTATGCCGCCACTCCGGGTTGCTGGCCATGGTGTTGCCGGGACAGCGCGGCACTCCCACGTACTCCATCAGATCAACCAGCCGTTCTGAAAACCGCTCCACGGCAGCAAGCCCTTCCGGTGACAGATCGTCAACATGAACCAGCGCATTATCCTGATCGGTCCGCAGGGTCTGTTCGCCCCGTCCTTCGCTGCCCAGCGCCAGAAAAGTGGCCCCTTCCGGCAGTACAATCTGCTCAAGACGTTCCATCAGCACAATCAGCCTGCTGTTCAGGGCATCGTTAAAGTGCGTGA
>CAZYMK010000456.1:0-2405 GCA_964648885.1 uncultured Geobacter sp.
CGGCCGGTCGGGCCAAAAATTTTGCGTTGGAACTGATGGAGGAGTTAGAAAAAGATTAAACCCGGAAAAACAGTTCGCGCGGAGACAGTGAGACACGAAGAAAGAAACAAGACGGTTTCGATGCGGTACCGTTTCGCCAGCAGGGTGTTTCTTGTTTTTTTATGTAACCATCTGATGTTCTCCGCGAGCTTCGCGGCTCCGCGTGAGTGATGGGCTGTTAGAGTACCCCTGATTCCACAAAACTGAAGTAGCTGCCATCCCCGATGATAATATGGTCCAGCACCCTGATCCCCAGGATCTCACCGGCCTCTTTCAGGCGGCGGGTGATCTCCCGGTCTTCGCGGCTGGGGGCCGGGTCGCCGGAGGGGTGGTTGTGGATAAAGATAACGGCAGCGGCTGATTCACGCACTGCCGGGGCAAAGACCTCACGGGGGTGGACGATGCTCTGGTTCAGGCTCCCCTCTGACGTCTGCACCTTGCGGGTGATCCGGTTCTTGCCGTCCAGCAGCAGGGTCAGAAACAGCTCCTTGCGGCTGTCCCGCAGTTCATGATGAAAAAAATCAAACACCTGGGCCGGACTGGTAAACCGTTCCATGGTCTCAAGCCGACGGGCCTGAAAACGGCTGCCCAGGGTAAAGGCTGCCTTGATGGAGGTTGCTTTTGCCGGTCCCAGTCCTTTAATCTGCTGCAGTTCGAGCAGCTCGGCCTGGGCCAGCTCCCGCAAATTACCGTTAAACCGCTCCAGCAGTTCCCGCCCCAGATCAATGGCGCTTTTACCTGCTGCAGCATCGCCGGTACGCAGAATCAGCGCCAGCAGGTCTGCATCAGACAAGGCTGCAACGCCCCGCTTCAGCATCTTTTCCCGTGGCCGCTCGTCTTCAGGCCAGTTTTTAATGGCTGTGGTACTCATTACAGGAACCCGATCCCCAGAAAAACCAGCACCACGCCCCCTGCTGCCACCCGGTACCAGACAAAGGACCAGAGGGTGCGGGTCTGAACAAACTTCAGCAAAAACGCCACGCTGATATAACCGCTGATGGCCGAGACCGTCATCCCCACCAGCATCGGCAGCGCCATGCCCGGTTCTATGCCATGCTTTACCAGATGGATCCCCTTCAGCAGGGCCGCACCAAATACGATCGGCAGTGACAACAGAAAGGAAAAGCGGGCTGCATCGCTGCGCACCAGCCCCAGCAACAGAGCGGCGGTGATGGTGATGCCGGAGCGGGAGACCCCCGGTATCAGGGCCAGGCACTGGAAACAGCCGATCAGCATGGCGCTGCCCAGAGTGATGGAGGCAACATCATGCAGCTGCCTGCCGTAACGATCAGCCAGCCCCAAGGCAAGGCCGAACAGGATCAGCATCAGGGCGATCATCAGCGGACTGCTGCGAAAGAGCGACTCAATCGGTCCTTCCAGGGTCTTGCCCACCAAGGCTGCCGGCACAGAAGCCAGCACGATCATCCAGGGCAGACGCAACTTCTTCCCCTCGCCTGCCTGCCAAATCCCTCCCAGCCCATCCTGCAGCAGGGTGGTCACGTCATGCCGGAAGTAATAGAAGATGGCCAGAAAGGTACCAAAGTGCAGGGCCACATCAAAGGTCAGGCCGGAGTCGGCCCATCCCAGCAAACGCGGCACCAGAATCAGGTGACCGGAGCTGCTGATCGGCAACACCTCCGTAGCTCCCTGAATCAATCCCAGAAGGGCAGCTTGTAACAGATCCATGATAGTTGATTACTCCTTGGGTAAGGCTGTGCGGTCGGGGGTCAACCGCAGATTGGCACCGTCCTGCCTGCCCTGGTGAAACGCCTCGGACAAGACGGTTGAGGCGCGGCTGCGACGGGTACGCAGGCTGCCGAAATGCTCGTTGCGGTACTGCTTGATCAGCGCATCCTTGACCGGCACCAGGGCGGTGGAGGTGGTGGGGGTAGCGGTTTTCTGAGCCTGTAATGCCTGACGTACACCATGGACCGCCCCCAGCAGGTATGACAGACGGATCCGCTGGCGATCGGCAGGGCTGAGTCGGCCTCCGCGTGCCTCAAGCTGCCGCTGATACCCGGAGGCCAGCCTGCGCAGCTCTTTAACCAGGTACTCCAGGGTACAGGCTGCCACGCCGGGATCCTCACCCACCCCGATAAAGCGCAGACGACTGTTGGACGGGGTGGTGGTTACGATCGGAAAACAGTCAAAGGCGCTTGCCACAGTGGCAAAAAGCGACGAAAGCCACTTGGATACGGTACGGGCCACCAGTAGCTCCGCCTCACCGGCCCCCTCCTCCTGCATCTCCAGTTCAGACATGGCCAGGTTGTGTTCTGCCAGCAGCCTTTGGGCATGGGCAGCGGCCAGGGCAGCCTCATGCTCGTTGCTGCTGTTGGAAAGGGCCAGTAGCTTGCGCACTCGCTCAA
>CAZYMK010000457.1:0-2404 GCA_964648885.1 uncultured Geobacter sp.
GGCATGACAAGTGCTCACGGTTTTACAGTTACTTACAGTTTCGGCAGCCTCACCGCCATCAGCGATGCCACAGGCAACCTTATTGAAAGCCTGAGCTATGACCCCTGGGGTAGAAGACGAAACCCAAACAACTGGAACGACTACAACGTTACTTCCACCATGTTTGACCGTGGCTTTACGGGACATGAACATTTGCCGCAGTTTGGGCTCATCAATATGAATGGCAGGGTGTATGATCCATTTTTGGCCAGGTTTTTATCACCTGACCCTTTTGTGCAGTCGCCCGACTACAGCCAGAATTTCAACAGGTATAGCTATGCTTTTAACAACCCATTGAAATATACCGATCCTGACGGGGAGTGGGTGCACTTGGTAGTTGGTGCTGTGATAGGTGGCGTTGTAAACTGGGCTGCCAACGGTGCGGAGTTTAGCGCTAAGGGTCTTGGCCATTTTGGTGTTGGCGCCTTGGCCGGGGCTTTGGGAGCGGGTATTGGTGCGGGTTTCGGCACTTTGGCTGCTGGTTCAGGTTCCTTTGGATTCATGGTTTCACAAGGATTAACAGCTTCAGGCTTTGGAGCTGGTGCTGCCGCGGGAGCTGGTGCCGGATTTTCTTCTGGCCTGGTGACTGGAGCGGGTAATAGTTTACTTAACGGCGAAGACTTTAGCTCTGCTTTATCAGAGGGTCTGCGATCAGCAGCAATTGGAGGAATTACGGGAGGATTAACAGGTGGCATCAGTGGAGGCATTCGGGCAACCAGGTTTGGAAATGATTTTTGGAGTGGTGGGTATAAAAAGATTATAACAGATCAAGTACTTGCTGACGCTGGGATTCCAGGTGTGCAACAAAATGGACTTAATGACTGTTTACCTGCTTGTTTGGAAGCAACAGATGAATCCTTAGGTGGTAATATTAATCAGCATGATATCAGATCTTGGTATGGTGGTGATGGTCCATTAGTAGATATTAGTACAGTAAAAAGATATTCTTCTGAAACAAACAGGGCATTTGAGGCCCTCAATATGACTCAAAGACGTGAGTATATTAACAGTTTGTCAGCTAAGATAAATGCAGGCCAGAAAGTTATTCTGAATTTGAGGCAGACAGGTAATACTGGTCATGCTGTTGCAGTGAATAGAGTAATAGAAAGATCAATTCAATATGCCCCTGGCTTGAAATCCTCCTCCCGTCTTTATCAAATCATGGATCCATGGACAGGATCCTATAGAACTGTTGCATCAGGAGATATGATGGCAAACTTTATCAAAGCATGGAACGTTTTCGTAATTTATTAAATATTGTTTACAATGCAAAATCCAATAAAGCTTTTAATGTATCTGAATTTGATCCTTTTATTAACAGGCTATCCTAATAGTTCAACTATGAATGATGAAACAGAGGTTGAGAAACTTGAAGAAAGACTACTTCAGTTGCTCTATAAGCAGGATAAATCTCTAAAAGATATAGAAGTGAAGTTTGTGCATTTCCGTTATGTTGAGTTCAGAGGCTTTGACATACAAAACGACCTTTTTTCAGCGTCCTTCATCAAAATGCTTAACCCAACTTACTATTATGAACTGGAAAATGGTAGGTCTTATATTCGAACAGAATCATATTTATTTAAAAATGATTTTGAATTGTTAGCTTTCGGTGATGCACGAGGTATCTCGATTTTCAAGGATAAAGATCAGCCCTTACATTTAGCCAAGGAGATAGATTTTATAAGGAGAAATTCCGATTGCACAATCTATCACTTAATGGGAATTAGTAAAGGAAACTACTTCATAGGTCTCTGCAAGGACGGTATGAAGTGTTTTAAGTCAGAAAAGGAAGGATATGTTGAAATCACCAGAGAGGAATATATTGATAACCTCTAAGCGTTTATGTAAAGCAACTATTGCTTTAAAATAGGCAGTTAAGCCTTAATCAACTTACTTTTCCTCCCGCCAATGCTGGCTGGGGGAAAAGTTTTTTCATTACATTTGCCCCAAGCAAACCAATAGCCAAAAATGAACCCCTGCACTGCCAGCATCTACAGCCAAACCCACAATAAGGTGGGTATAGGTGTTTTGAGGCAAACAGATAAAGATGTGCATGACAGTTTCGGCAGCCTCACCGCCATCAGCGATGCCGCAGGCAACTTTATTGAAAGCCAGAGCTATGACCCCTGGGGCAGAAGAAGGAAGCCCGACAACTGGAACGACTTTAATGTAAGCTCCACCTTGTTTGACCGTGGCTTTACAGGGCACGAACATTTGCCGCAGTTTGGGCTCATCAATATGAATGGCAGGGTGTATGATCCATTTTTGGCCAGGTTTTTATCACCTGACCCTTTTGTGCAGGCACCGGGAAACCCGCAAAACTACAACCGCTACAGCTACGCCCTCAACAACCCGCTGAAATATA
>CAZYMK010000458.1:0-2401 GCA_964648885.1 uncultured Geobacter sp.
TCAGGTCACGCACCTTCTTGGAGTGATTGATGTGAAAGGCATAGCCGATCCGCCCTACTACCTGTTCTTCAATAAACTCGGAACGGTTCAACACCCCCACCACCCGCTGCTGGTCAACGACCGGCAACACCTGCAACAGCTTGTCAAACTGGAACCGCTCCAGGGCCGTGTTCAGTCGATCACCGGGCATAAGCGGATTTACCTTCAGGGTTACATCAACTACCTGCTGCAGAGAGCGTTCCTTGCCTGGCTTCAGACTACCTGTCGCACTGTCCGCAGCAGGTTCTTCAGCCTGTTCCAGTGGCTGGTGCAGAAAATCACTCAGCAGATAGTTCTCGAATTCAGCGCGGTTCATCGGCCTGCCAAAGTGGAAGCCCTGCAGATAATCGCACCCCAACTCCTGCAGTATCTTGTGCTGTGCCTCGGTTTCGATCCCCTCGGCCACCACCTTGAGGTGCAGCGAACGGGCCATGACTACAATGGCGGTCACAATGGCCCGGTCATCAGGGTTGCTGTCCAGGTCCTTGACAAAGGAACGGTCAATCTTGAGGGAGTCCACCGGCAGGTGCTTCAGGTAGGTCAGCGATGAATAGCCGGTGCCGAAGTCATCGATCGAGAGCAGCACCCCCAGCTCCTTGAGCCGATAGATCTGCTCGGTGGTGTCATTGGCATGCTCCATCAGAAGTGACTCGGTCAGTTCGCAACAAAGGGCTGCAGGAGGCAGGCTGTTCAATTGAAGCTGCTGGGCCACCCGATCTGCAAACTGGCGATCCTTCAGTTGCCGTACCGACACATTCACCGAGACGGTCAGCCGGGGGTGGCCGTTATCCCGCCAGTATTTGCAGTTCTGCAGGGCCAGCTCCAGAATGCGGTCTCCCAGGGGAACAATGGTGCCACTGGCCTCGGCCACCGGGATGAATTTATCCGGCAGCAGCAGCCCCAGGGTGCTGTGCTGCCAGCGGGCCAGCGTCTCCATCGCCACCAGGGTTGTGCCTGTCCGGTCGAATATAGGCTGGTAGCAGGCAAAAAACTCACCTGCCTTGATACCGCGCAGGATGCTGGATTCTATCTGCATCTGCTCACCGGCAGCACGGTTCAGCTCTTCTGCATAAAAATGAAACCAGCCCTCCCCTGCATGACCCTGCGCGTGCTGCAGCGCCAGACGGGCATGGTGTTGCAGCACCTCAGGCGTGCGGCCATCACCGGGAAACATGGCAATACCGATATGGGCATGCAGCTGAAACTCCGATTCGGCAATGACCATCGGCTCCATGATGCAGTCCAGCAACTTCTGTAGCACCGGCAGCAGTTCCCGCTCGCTGCCGGCCTTAGGCAGCAGGATACCGAACTCCCCCTGCTGCAGTACCGCCAGGGTGTCGGTCTCCCGCAGGGTGCTCCGCAGCCTGCCGGCCGCACAACGCACCATTTCTTTGCAACCGTCATTCCGTGCTGTGCTCAGGGAGGAAGGACAGCGACCCAGGGCAAGAAACAGGACTGCCATCCCCTGTTCTTCGCGGCCGGCACTGGCCAGCTGCTGGTGCAGTCGTTCCTCCAGCAGCCGGGAGTTGGGCAGGCCGGTGACGGTGTCAAAACGGGTCAGCTCTTCAACCTGACGGGCAACCTCCTGCTGGCGGCTGATGTCCTCAACAAAGGCGATGGTGCATATCTCGCCATTAAAGCTGAACAGACGCGCCACAACAGCACCAGGAAAACTGCTGCCATCCGCCCTTCTGAACGTCCTCTCAAACCCCTGTACTACGCTTTCATTCTTCAGTCGCTGGATCAGATCCAGTTGATCATCAGCGTGTTCCCACATCCCCAGTTCAACAGTAGTACGGCCCAGCAGATCACCATGCGAATAGCCGCTTATGGCCTCAAACTGATTGTTGGCAAGTATAATCCGGTCATCTGACAGCCTGACCACCACTATGCCGTCGGGTGAGAGCTCAAAGACCCGTTCCGCCATTTCACGGGTACAGGAAAGATCCTTGAGATAACGCCGTACCAACTGGTGCAGCAGCAGTGAGATCATGCCGATGAACAGTGCCCCCGATACCAGGTGTAATGCCATATGGGAAACCGTTTCAGGTCGCAGGGCATCCAGAACCAGACTGGTCAACAGCACCCAAAGGCTGCCGGTAATCGCAAACGCCAGAGTGACACTGCGTGCCGACAGCTGAATACGGGTACCCAGCAGATGCAGCCCCTCCTGTTGGCACGGCTCTTGATCAGCCTGCTGGCCTGACTTTCTTGGTATGGTATTCATGAGTGTCTGCATAGAGATACTCCTTAGTGCTGTCACTACAGGGCCACCGGCTGTAGCACAGGTGGCGCATAGAACCGATGCGGTTGCACTTGACCCTGCTGGTATGACTCCTGCCGGCCTGGTGCTGCCTCAGAC
>CAZYMK010000459.1:0-2398 GCA_964648885.1 uncultured Geobacter sp.
ACCCCAGCTCAAAGCTGGTGATGCCGTAGATCTGCTCAAGGGGCAATGCCGGGGGGGCGCCCCGGTAGATACGCTCGGTTTCAAAGACCCTGGTCATGCCGTAGCGCTGCACCAGCTCAAGCGCGGCTCTGTTGCAGACCGGTATATCAAGAAAAATCTGGCTCCCCACGGCAGATGATGCCAGCGATCGGTACAGCTCATCAGCAATTTCCGGCGTGTCCGCAAACAAAGGGCCGATCTTGAAGCCTTGCCGACAGGGGCGCATCAGTCCGTAACCGACGATCCGGCCGCCTGCCCTGACCATTCTGAAACAGCCTCTCGGCTGATTGATCCAGCTCTGCAGAAACCTGCTGCGCGGGGCGGGGAAAAAACGGCGGTCGTATTCTTCAAGCTCTGTAAACGAGAGATTGTCCGGAGCGGCCAGCGATGAGGTATCTAAGAGACCGACTCCCTGATAACGGGCATTTTTGTGTGCCGGACAAAATCCGATCTGCAGATACTTGGGCACCATGTTCAAGACGCCGTCAGCACCGATGGTGCGCTCTCCCAGGTAACCTTGAGCGGCATGCAGCAGCGCCATACCGGTTCCGTAACGACGCAGGTCCGGCCTGGTGATATACAACCCTACAAAACCGAACTGCTCATTATAGGCAACAGCCGCAATACATCCTGCCGGGGTGCCGTCAACCTCTGCCATGAAAAAACCGTCTGGATCGGCCTGATAGAAACAGTCGGCATCATTGAGCCCCGGATTCCAGCCTTCTGCGGCTGCCCAGTCAATGGCAAGGGCACAATCAGCAGGTGTCATCCGGCGTATGGTTAACTGTGGGGGAGTCATGGAGTAGTACCTCGTCTGGTTACGCTGCAGGGTTGACAGGCGATGCCGGCCGATCACAGCGGTACTGACTGGCTCTATGCTCAGACCAGTCGCTGCTTGAGCCGACAGATCCTTCCGCAGGCCTGTTCTATCCGCTCCCGTGAAATCCTGCCCTGCTGCACCAGCTCCATCAGGAGAGTGATGGTGCGGGGCATGATGTCAGGGCTGTACTGCTTGTCGTTGGCCACGATCAGCAGATCAACCCCGGCGTTGATCGCCTTTTCAACAGCGGTTTCATAGCTGTAATGCTGCATGATGGCGCCCATGTACAGGTCGTCACTGACCACCACGCCGTCAAACCCCAGCTGTTTGCGCAAGATACCGTCAATGGTGTTCTTTGAGAGGGTGGCGGGATAGTCCGGGTCAAGAGCAGTATTAAAGGTGTGGGCCGTCATCACCATATCGCACAGCCCCTGCTTGATCAGATGACGGTACGGCAGCAATTCGTCCTCGCTCCAGTAGCGGGTCACATCGGTGAGACCCAGGTGTGAATCGGCACGGGAACTGCCGTGGCCGGGAAAATGCTTCAGGCAGGTGAGAACCCGCTGACGATGGTGGCTTGTGATATAGGCGGCGGCATGGGCAGTTACCAGGGCAGGATCTGCGGAAAAACTGCGTTCCTTGAAGGCGATTACCGGATTATCCGGGTTGCTGTTCAGGTCAACCACCGGCGCCAGGTTCAGGTTGAAACCGTATTCATGCAGTGTCGCCGCAATGCTGTCGCTGGACTGCCGGGTCAGCTCCAGACGGTTCTGCTCACCCAGGTACCTGGCCGATACCGAGGGGGGAAACCCGTAGCGGTCTTTCAGGCGGGCCACCACGCCCCCCTCCTGATCAACCGCAATCAGAAGCGGCACCCCTGCAGCCTGCTGCAGGTCAACAGTAAGTTTTTTCGTCTGATCCGGTCCGGTGATATTGCGACCGGTCACCCCCAGGTCAATGTTGTTGTCAAACAACACCACGCCACCGACCCCGTAACGCCGGACAGCCTCATCAATCGGGCTGCCCGACTCCAGGGTCTCACCGGGAAACCCCAAAAGCAGCATCTGGGCCAGCTTGCGCTCCAGTGGCCAGGCGTGCCAGTCCGACAGCGATGCAGAAGCAGCCTGGCGTGTGATGGCACAGCCGCCCAGCAGGCCGGGCAGCAGCACCATGCTGCCGACCAGGGCGGTCTGGTGCAAAAAGGTACGGCGGGTACAGCTGTGCATGCTTAGAAACCTGCCGGTTTGGATGAAGTCACCGTAACCCCACCCTGGTTATCCACCGTTACCACATAGTCCCTCAACAGGTGCGGGGCCGATTCCTGGTAATCCTTGAGCAGCGCTTTGGCGGGGTCGGTGCCGGAAGTGGTGTTGACCACCCTGAATCTGGTAACTGACTTCACCGGTGAACCCAGCCCCGGTCTTGAGCTGTTGGGGTTGATAATGGTCGGGTTGTCTTTGCTTCCGTCACTGTAGGTGACGCCGACACCCAGCACAAAGTTTGAGTTGTTGATAACCTTGATCATGCCGGCTTCGGCGC
>CAZYMK010000460.1:0-2394 GCA_964648885.1 uncultured Geobacter sp.
TCCCGCTCTTCCTGATTGTCTTGCAACCGGTTGCGAATGGTCACAAACGTGGACAGATGTTGCATAAAAATCTCCAGCAGCTGCGGATCAAAGAAGCTGCCGCGCCCCTCCTCCATGATCGCCACGGCCTGTTCCATGCTGAACGGTTTCTTGTATGGCCGTTCCGACAGCAGGGCATCAAAGATATCCACAATGGTAACGATCCGGGCAGTCAGGTCGATATCCTCACCGCGCAGGCCGTTGGGGTAGCCGCTGCCGTCCCATTTTTCATGATGTTGCAGGGCAATGACACGCCCCAGCTCCAGCGAAGGAAAGTTGCCCGCCTCTGCCAGCAGCTTTTCACCTACAACGGTATGCAGACGGATGGTCTGCATCTCCTGCTCGTCCAGCCTCCCCGGCTTCAGCAGCACCTGATCCGGTATCCCCACCTTGCCCACATCATGCAGCGGCGAGGCCAGCCTGACCAGTTCGGTCATCTCATGCGACAGACCGGCCAGGGTGGCCAGGGTGGCGGCCATTTCACTGATCCGGCGGGTGTGCTGACCAGTCTCCAGATCGCGGAACTCGGCAGCACGGCCCAGACGCAGGCAGATCTCGTACTCGGCAGCGCGGGAGAGGGACAGGGCCGCTTCAGCAGCGCGGTTGGCCTGCATCAGATCACGGTTGGCGGTTTGCAAGCGGCTGTTGATACTGCTGATCTGACGACCCAGCAGACCACCCACAATCAGCACGGTCAGTACGGTCAGCACTACCAGCGCGGCCTGACTGTTACGGTAGCGCTTGTGCTGTGCAGCCAGGGTTGCCTCAAGCTGCTCCATCCGGGTAGTACTCTCGTAAAAAAGCCGGTTGGTGTTTTCATGCAGCCTGACAAACAGCGAAGAGGTCTCTTTGAAAAACAGCTTGGTCTGCATCTCGGTAGCAGAGAGCTGGGGAATGCTGCCTGATTCGCGGGCCTGCTCGCGACGCCGCAGCAGCAGTTCAACCTGATCGGCCTTGGCTTTGATCAGCTCCAGGTGCGGTTCAAGCTCTATGGCGGCCAGCTGATTGCTTGGGTCAGTCGGGTCAGGCCGGTAGACTACCCGGCGCTCCATTTTGTCAACCCCTTCCAGGTTCAGGCCGATCTGCTGTTCAAAGCGGCCCCCCTGCTGCAGTACATTCAGCGAGTGCTGCACCCGCTTGACCCGCCCGCTGATCTCTTCCTTGATCATGACCTGGCGCCGCAGACTGGTGGAAGTGGCCATCCGCAGGAAATCCAGCTCCATGGCCATGACCGTGCGGGAGATATCTTCGGCAATGAACTGACGTGCCCGTTCATTGTCCCCCTGCTGTTCCAGCTGTTTCAGCAGCCGTGATGTGACACTGTTGATGACCGTGATCGCAATGATACCGGCGCAGAACAGCAGCAACAGCAACAGCACGGTTCGACCGGCGCGGGGCAGGTCGGGGGTATCGCGCAGGGTATCCTGGTGTGGTTCCATACCGGTTGCCTTCTACTTGCCTAACCCGTAACGGGCAAAGATCGCCTGTCCCTCAGGACCGGCAGCCAGTTCCATGAACCTGCGGGCCAGCTGCGGCTGGCTGGAGAAGGTAAACAGATTCAACAGCAGCTCCTCCGGTTTGGCCCAACGGTCAGGAAGCTCGACAAGCTCAAACTGTTTCACGCTATCGTTAAAATGGATGGTGGAACGCCAGGTGACCACCGCATCGGCCTCTCCCCTGGCCATTGCAGCAGCTACCGTGCGGGAGTCAGGCAGCATCAGAATGGCTTTCTGCAACAGCTTGTCGTAGATCCCCAACTCGGTGTAGAGTCGTCTGGTGACAAGGCCGCAACTGGATGATTCGCTGTTGCTGAGCAGTATATCAAGATCTTTACGCAGCAGCTGCTGTGGATCGGGCTGAACCTTTTTCGGGTTGCCTTTCTGCACCAGCAAGGCCAGCCGGTTTTCCCCCACCACCCGGAAATCACCCAAAAGGCCGTCTTTAAGATTGCTGTAACGAAGTGAGGCCTCTCCCGGCAGGTAGAGATCACCCCGGCGACTCTTGGCAGCGCTCTTGTACAGATCAACTGAGCCCCCCTGGACAAAACTGACCTTTACCTGTTCTCGCTGTTCAAACAGACGGGCCAGGTCCTGCATTGGCCGTAAAACGCTGGTACCGCAGTAGACAACCAGATGGGGCGTCTGCTGGCGGGCATGGACTGCAGCAGCCGACAGCAGCAGACTGATCAGAACAACCAGCAAGCGGGTAAACCGTATCATAGAAACTCCTGTTATGCCGGGTACGGGCATGGGGTTACGAACTGAAGAATCTACCACTCTACAACCTTTTATACCTCTTTTTTTTCAGTTGAACCTCCCCCCCCCCAACCCCCCCCCCCTGGGGGGGGGGGCAGAA
>CAZYMK010000461.1:0-1348 GCA_964648885.1 uncultured Geobacter sp.
CGATAAAGGACGAGTCAGCCAGGTGGACAATCAGCGGGTGGTCGGCTGGCCGTCCTTTAATGCTGAATATTCTACGCACCGCCTTGTCGTTTTCGGCATCAGCTCCGAGACCGTAGACGGTCTCGGTGGGAAAAGCGACCACGCCGCCGTTACGCAGCAATGTGGCTGCCTGAAACAGTGCAATGGAAAGGTTTGTGTTCGATGATGCTTCAGGGATCACTTGCCTGCCTCCGTCAACCGCACGAGAGCTTCAGGTCGGGAAAGTCGGTTGTAAGAATAATAGACATGGTCTGTTTTCCTTTTGGTGAAATGTTGTCAGTCTACCTTCTGGAACTGGCCGGAGGTCGGCTGATACTCGGACAACTCCCCGGTTTGCAGGTCAAAATACCAGCCATGGAGCGAAAGTGTGCCGTCTGTCACCCGCTGATCTATCCAGGGGAAGGTATGGAGATTTTCAAGTGAGAGCAGAATAGCCGCCTGCTCTGTAGCCCGTTGCTGCAGCTTGGCATCTTTGCCCGGCAATTCCGCCAGCACCTTTTCTTTGGCAGGAACTGCAATTGACATCCAACGGGAGATAAATCCCCCGCCTTTGCAGCCGCAACTGCCCGCCATAAGCGCATTGATCCCCCCGCACTGGGAGTGCCCCAGCACGATAATGTGCTCCACCCCCAGGTGGCAGACGGCAAATTCAAGCGCCGCGCTCACACCGTGGAGTCCGCCGTTTTCCTCAAACGGGGGCACCAGATTGGCAACATTGCGAACAGTGAATATATCGCCCGGGGCACAGTTGGTCAGAATGGCCGGATCAACCCGCGAGTCTGAACAAGATATGATCATGGTCTTTGGACTCTGCCCCTGCTTGAGTGGCTCAAACTGCGGAGTTTCGGAGCCGAAATAGTCTTTCCGGAAGGTGCGGAAACCGGTTATGAAGCGTTCAATATCTTGCATTTAGAAGACTCCTTGGCGAAATTATCAGGAAGTGAGTTTTGCCAGCGCCTCGTCAGCGGTCAGGTCGTAGCGTTCACGTTCACGCCTGGCGGCCTGCTCCAGAGCCCGGTCAATCTCAGGATATTTCAAAGCCAGTATCCGGGCCGCAAGCATGGCTGCATTACGCGCCCCGTCAATGGCCACGGTGGCCACCGGCACCCCCGGTGGCATCTGCACCGTTGACAGCAGACTGTCCAGGCCGGTAAGCGGGCCGTTGCCCAGTGGCAGGCCGATCACCGGCAGACGGGTATGTCCGGCCACGACGCCGGCCAGGTGAGCAGCAACCCCCGCACAGCCGATCAGCACCTGTACCCCCTCACGATGGGCGCGATCCAGGTAGGCAAGTACCTTATCAGGAGTA
>CAZYMK010000461.1:1358-2390 GCA_964648885.1 uncultured Geobacter sp.
CAGGAGTACGGTGGGCAGAAGCGACGACAATTTCACTTTTGATCCCCAGTTCAGTCAGGGTGTCGCGCACCTTGACGACGGTGGGCAGGTCATTGGGGCTGCCGGTCAGGATACCGACCAGTGTGATCTCCGGGGTGGCTGCTGCTGTAGAACTGTTTTCCATTGTGGTATCTCCTCCATTGGGATGATTGCAGGTAGTCCGGGAGCGCAACCGCTCCCGGACCCTTGCTGTTATCAGAGCGCCGCCAGTTTCTGGTAATACTCGAAGCGGCTGGCTGTCCATGCGGTCGCCTTCTTCATAAGCTCTGCCGCTGCTTCAGGGTTGGCCTGCTGCAACACCTTGTAGCGATTTTCGCCATATGCGTACTCTTCAAACGAAGTGCTTGGTGGTTTGCTGTCAAGTTGCAGCGGATTTTTCCCTTCTGCGGCCAGGGCCGGGTTATAGCGGTACAATGGCCAGTAACCGCAGGAGACCGCTTTCCTGTTCTCATCAACACCTTTCGTCATATCAATGCCGTGGGCGATGCAGTGCGAATAAGCAATAATAAGTGATGGTCCGTCATATGCTTCCGCTTCAATAAATGCCTTGACCACCTGTGCCGGGTTTGAAAGGGCGACGTTGGCTACGTAGACGTTGCCGTAGGCCATTGCCATCATGCCGAGGTCCTTCTTGGCCATCGGCTTCCCCCCTGCAGCGAACTGCGCCACAGCACCGGTCGGGGTGGCTTTTGATGCCTGACCACCCGTGTTTGAGTACACCTCAGTATCAAGCACCAGCAGGTTGACGTTCTTGCCGGAGGCGATGACGTGATCGAGACCGCCGTAGCCGATATCATATGCCCAACCGTCACCACCGACGCACCAGACCGATTTTTTAACCAGATAGTCAGCAAGCGGCAGTAATTGTGCCGCAGCCGGCTCCTTGCAACCTTTGAGGGTTTCCTTCAATGTTGCGACACGTTCACGCTGCTGCTCGATGCCGGCCTGGCCGGATTGATCTGCAGCCTTGATTTCGTTCATCAGAGGGATGAC
>CAZYMK010000462.1:0-2385 GCA_964648885.1 uncultured Geobacter sp.
TCCCCTTGCCGATCAGGCGGGGCAGACGTTGTGAGCCGCCAAACCCAGGCAGGGTCCCGATGTTGATTTCCGGCTGGCCAAAGCGGGCAGTATCAGCAACGATACGGAGGTCGCAGCTCATGGCCAGTTCGCAGCCGCCACCAAGTGCGTAGCCGTTCACTGCGGCAATAAACGGTTTGGCACTCTGCTCAATAGCCGTGCAGACCCCCTGTGCCAGTAGCGCCAGATCACGGGCGCCGCAGGGATCAAGTCCCACCAGCATCGAGATATCGCCACCGGCAATAAACGCCTTACTGCCTGCGCCGGTAATGATCACCACCCTGACATCCGGAGCCTTGATCATCGTCTGGACTGCATCTGCCAGTTCCTGCAGGGTGGTCAGGGTCATGGCGTTCATTGCCTGTGGACGATTCACCGTTACCGTGGCGATGCCGTCGCTGATCTCAATCAGAAGATCTTGATAGTTCATGGTACTCCCTCCTTTACTCCATAGTCGATCAGACTGCTGCTGCCTGTTTCCGTGCCAGCACCTGCGCACAGGCAGCCACACAGTCGCCATCCCACTGGGCGCCAGCACCACTGTGCAGGATTCCCAGGGCAACCTCCCACGAACGGGCTTTTTGATAGGGGCGATCAGTGGTCATGGCATCGAAACCATCAGCCACGGCTATGATCCGCGCCTCCAGCGGAATCTGCTCAAACAGCAGCTTTTTGGGATACCCCTTGCCATCCACCCGCTCGTGGTGGGCAACAATAATGGCGGTTACCTGGTCAAGAAACTCAAGCCGGGAAAGGATTTCCGCCCCCACCCCAGGATGGCTCAAGATCTCTTTGACCACATCAGGCGGATTTTTGGGGCCGTGATCCTGAAAGATCCGGTCTGAACAGCCGATCTTGCCTATATCATGCAGCACGCCGGCAGTCCGCACCAGCTCGATCCGTTCCTGAACCAGCCCCATTTCGGTGGCTATTTCGGCCGCAAGGGCCGCCACCCGTTCGGCATGCCCCCTAGTGTAGCTGTCTCGCGCCTCCAGGGCCTGGGCCATGGCAGCCACGGTCTGCACCGTATTCTGTCTGATCCGTTCGTTCAGTTCACGCAACTCATCAACCAGTTGTTCCAGCCTGAACTCACGGGCTTCCACCTTGACCATCATCAACCCCATTGCCTCGGCAATGGATCTGATCGGCTCCGGTGTCGTCTCGGTAGTAAGCGCCATGATGTCGTTGGAATAGTCGCCGGACGCCACCTTGGCGATTTTTTCAAGTAACAGCTGCAGTTCTACGTTTGATTGCTGCACGGCTTCCTCCATTCTGTTCTACTCTCCAGTCTGACCGGCCTGATACCGGCAGAGTTGCCGATACCCAGGATGACGCTTCAAGAAACGTACGGCATGGGAGTCTCCTCACCTTTTGTACTGTTACTCCACCAGCGCATCACTTCAGTAACAGACCTGCCTCACCTTGTGCAACAACATGAATAGACAGGCGATCCGTCAACACGGTTGCATCACCAAGCGTAAGAGACCGTACAGTGCCGACCAGCCTGGCCCGCTCCGTAAGCTGCAGCGACGAGAGTGCCGTGGATGCCTTGGTGCGAGCCTTCACCAACTGGTCCGCAACGGCACTGTCCAGCTTTTCCTTGATCGTACTGCGAATCTTGCTGCTGAACAGCCAACTGCCGGCACTGATCAGCCATCCAGCATTTTTGGTATCAAAATCAACATCCTCAAAGGTCAGCAGGTTGGTCTGCGGGTTGTAGACCGGTTTGGCCAACACGGTCAGCTCGCCCTCAAAATCGCCGGTACTGGTCAGGTTGACATTCAGGCGTCCCTCTGAACCCTCTACCTTGAATGATGTAACGGTGATTTTCTTATCCTCGCCAAAGGTTTTGTCCAGCAGGACCGGATGCAGGGCTGTCACCAGATCCTTAAAAAATATGTCGGCAACAAGTTGAAGATGAAAGCTCTTGTCAAACGTTGCCGGTTGCTGGACCGGCGGCAGGGGCCGTACTGCAGCTGCAACCGGTTTGGGTCCAACCGTGATTTCAGCGCCGGTGATCACACCAAGCGATAGTCTGATCTGGTTGTTTACAGCCTGCATCGGACTGATCACAATCCTCTGCGGGGTCAGTTTCAGCCAGGTACTGAACTCTTTGTTAACCAGGATCGGGCTGAAGGCCTGCTGCCACAGCGGGGTAACCTTGTCCCGCAACGGAACGGCATCATTAACCTTGGCATCAATGATCGGTGCCAGCAGTCGCTGCACCGGCAGGGTAACCCCCTCCACCAGACCCTTCGGTTTCAGGGAAAGCGGGCCAAGCTTCAGGGTATCAGCAAGGTTATCGGAGAGGCCGGTATAATACAGTTCGCTCTTCAGACGCCAGTC
>CAZYMK010000463.1:0-2380 GCA_964648885.1 uncultured Geobacter sp.
TTGGCGAGGCACCTTCTACCCGTTGCACGAACTCAGGAAAAACCAGGTGTGAACGCCCCATCGGCGGTAATCGTGCCCATAACCACGGGAAACCGGTTCTGCCTGACAGGGCTCATGGAGAGAGTATGAAGACGGTGTATAGTGCGCCGCATCTGTCGCTTGTAAGCATTGTCCAAAACATACTGGACCAGCATGGGATAAACTGCTGGATCAAAAACGAGTTTCTTTCCTCGGGTGTCGGTGATTTACCGCCTATAGAATGCTGGCCGCAGCTCTCAGTTGAAGATGATGATTTTGAAGCTGCGCAAGAGATCGTGGATGCAGCACTGACAGAAACAGCAGGACCTGCATGGATCTGTGCCAGCTGCGGCGAAGCGCAAGAGGGGCAGTTCACTGACTGCTGGAAGTGTGGGACAGCCCGTCACTGCCCGGAACAAGTGCCCCATGAAGACATCCGTTGAGATACCGGCACCGGCTGCTGCTGTCTGGAATCTGCTGATTGATACATCCAGATGGGCGGCATGGGGGCCATCGGTCACCGGTGTAGAATCTGCTGATCAGTACATCAGCCACGGCAGCAGAGGCCGTGTAAGAACCATCTTCGGGGGCTGGCTTCCTTTCCGGGTGACAACGTTTGTGGATGAACAACGTTGGGATTGGGAGATAGCCGGTATTCCGGCCACCCGACACCTGGTTGAGCCTCTCGGACCTGACCGTTGCCGGTTGTCGTTTGAGGTGCCCCTGTTGGCGTTTCCCTACCTGGTGATCTGCAGGGTGGCGGTGGTGAGAATCAGGAATATGCTGAAAAAGACGTAGCTGCTGGTCTCGAACTCCTCTGTCTGCCGAAGAGGAACGCTATGAAGCGCCTGCGGTACTGTGCCCCAAGCCGCTTAACACCCAGGGTATGCTATGGAAGTCGATCGTTCTCAGGAAGGTACACTGCAGGCTGACTGGGTCGTTCTGGATACCGATCGGATCATTGCGGTAAGACAGCCAACCAGGCAGCATCTGCGTCTATGGGCCTTGGTGCTGGCTTCCCAGAATATTCCGTATCTGCTGGAAAACAACCAGCCTGCATGGCGTTTGCTGGTGCCGGAGGAGCGCCAGGCTGATGCCCTTGCTGAAATCCGGACCTTTGAAGAGCAAAACTGGAACTGGCCAGCATCTGCACCATCGCCACACCCTCACGCTGAAAACCTTCTGGCAACCCTTTCCGTCCTGATCCTGCTGGCCATCTTCCACAACCTTGTCCAATCAGGGATGCTTGTTGTCAACGGCGCCCCACCAGATTGGCTTCAGCTCGGGATGGTGCAGTCCGGAAGAATCAAAGATGGCGAGTGGTGGCGTCTTGTGACGGCACTGACCCTGCACGGCGACCTCCAGCACCTGCTTGGCAACCTTTGTATCGGCGGCATCTTTATCATCCTGCTCTGCCGCCAGCTCGGATCAGGTCTGGCCTGGACCATGCTGCTCGGGGCCGGTATCATCGGCAATAGTGCCAATGTCATGCTGCAACCTGCCACCCATAACTCGGTAGGGGCTTCTACGGCTGTCTTTGGTGCAATCGGGATTCTGGCAGCCATCAGCATGGTGCGGTATCGCCACCATCCGCTTCGACGTTGGTCTCTGCCGGTTGCTGCAGCTCTTGCCCTTTTGGCCATTCTGGGAACAGAGGGGAAAAATACAGACCTTGGGGCTCACTTTTTTGGCTTTTTGGCGGGTGGCGTGCTTGGAGTTGTTGTGGAGTACCTGAGCATTCGGTATGGCTATCCAGGCAGGCCATTGAACCTGCTGTTGGCGCTTGTGAGTGTTACCGTTGTGGCAACAGCCTGGTGGTATGCGTTGGCAGGCTTGTAGCAGCTTTCGGCTCAACCAGCTCAATCAAGGTTCCAGACATTGTCGGTGCGGTGCGTAGCCTCCCAGGCGCGAACCTTAGCCCTGGCTGCATCAAGCAGGCGCACATGGTTCGTGTACCGAATCTTGCGGGTAGCCTCGGGGCCGATCATCTTCCAGAGTGGATCAAGCAGATGAGCAACCAAGCGGTACTCGTCTACCGGCATCAGCCCGCCTGCAACCACCTTCCCGTTGGTATCAATCCTGTTTTTGGTAAAAATGACGGTGTCGGATCCCCACAGGATCCGGTCCTGATATTTCCGCGCAAAGGCTGCCCATTCGGTCAGCGGCGGCATAGCCGGACCCGGCGCAATGATGTACTGCTGGATGATGTCCCAGGAAAGGTCGGTGTACCAGTTCGGGCAGGCATCAAGCAGGTCGGCCACTCGGCGCAGATGATCGGCCGTAGGTTTGACAAAGCGTCCCAGCCCGGCTTCGGCAGCAAAGTTGAAGATGGTCCTGATGGCCGGACTGTAGAGGCTGTTTT
>CAZYMK010000464.1:0-2374 GCA_964648885.1 uncultured Geobacter sp.
TCTGCCTCGGCCAGGGCAAAGACCTTTTCCATCAGGATCGTGTCAAGACGGCTGACCACACTCAGTTTCTCGGCTATCTCGATAAACTCCGAGGCCGGGATCACCTGGTCCCCCACGATTACCCGGCAGAGCACCTCGTTACAGACCACCTGCGTCCCGTCGCTGCTGACAATCGGCTGGAAGTAGGGGACTATCAGCTTGTTCTCCAAGGCATGTAGCAGCACCTTGGACATCTCGCTGCTCTTCTGGAATACTTCCACCACATCGTCATTGGTGGGGGCAATGATGCAGTTCTTGCCCTGGGTCTTGGCCTTGTAGGTCATGTTGTCGGCAAACAGGAACAGGTCCTTGGGGCTCTTGGCATGATCAGGTGAAATCGCGTAGCCGATGGAGGCGGTGCCGCGAATCTTGGTGCCGTCAGCCGTCACCAGGGTCATGGTCTCCATTGCCTCACGGATACGTTCCGCCACCATGTGTACCTGAGACTGGTCGGCATCGGGCAGGATAATGGCAAACTCATCGCCGCCGTAGCGGGCCAGGATATCCCCGAGCCTCAGGCAGTCGTGCAGGGTGTCGGCAATCATCACCAGGTATTTGTCCCCCACCAGGTGGCCATGGGTGTCGTTGATATGCTTGAAGTTGTCCAGGTCGATCACCAGCACGCCAAAGTTCTGACCGTGCCGCTCGGAACGTCCCACCTCATACCCCAGTAGTTCCCAGAAGACCCGTTGATTGAACAGGTTGGTCAACGGGTCGCGGGTGGCATAGTATTCAAGGTCGCGGGTGTATTTGTAGATCGCCTTGATGGAGCCGATCACGTTCAAGAGCGTGGTCAGGATGCTGTTGATCACCAGCGAGCGGACCGGGTCGGTCACCACCTGCGACTGGACGCCGATACCCACCACCCCGCCAATCTGGGGGGTGTCCAGATAGAGTGACTTGGTGGCCATCTCGATCTCATCATGCTGCAGTTCAAGCGGTGCTGCCGATTCGTTGGTGATATTGTGAATCACCACAACGGCCGGTTCCATCCGGCTGTGCAGCTTTTCCGCACTGGCCTGCTGCCGGATGATCTCCTCCATGGTCCGGCGGGTCTGTTCAGAGGGGGGCGCCGACCAGAACACCTCGATATCGTAGCTTTCATCCTCGATCTGGAAGATGCAGAACAGGGCATAGGCCGGCATCACCTTGTTGACTTCGCTCAGCAGATAGCTGACCCGCTCCTTCCAGTCCCGGATAGCCTCAGAGGTGATGATGAACCGCTCCAGCACCTTGATCTCAAACTCCAGCATCTCGCGGCCCACTGCCACATCGCGGATCCGTGCCACCAGTGCACCGAATTCACCGTAAATCGTCTCCAGCTCCCCGAATTTAAGGGTCTCGCCTTCACTCTCCAGCTCCTCCCCCAGTTGGGTCAGGTCCGATACTGTGGTGACCGCGTGAACCTTGCGGTTCAGGCGTGAAATAGCATCCCCCAGGTGACGGTTGACAAAGCGGGAGACCAGCCAGGCCATCAGCAGCGGTATCGGCAGCAGCAGGATAAAGGCAAGCACAGCGCGGTCAAGCAGGCTGTTGCGCAGCAGGGTGACATTCTCCCGGATCACCAGTACCCCCAGCAGTTGCCCGTTTGTGACCTCAGTGTGGCAGCGCAGGCAGGAGGTCTGGGCCTTGATCGGGAAGGCGTGGTCAAATTGTGTGGTGGACAGGTGGTGAGAGGGTTTGCCGGTGGCGGCTGTTTCAGTCACGGTTCGGGATCTGACCTGCTCAGGCGCCTTGCCCTGGGGAGTCGGTCGCATGCAGATCTCAAGCCGGGGGAAGAGCATCCGGTAGTCGTCCAGCTGGTGCTCCAGGCTGCAGCCGGTATCGCTGTGGCCGATTCGTCGCGCCATATCGGTCTGAATCTGCTCGGCCACTACCGTCGAGTCCTTCAGTGCGCGCTGTTTTGCCTCCAGCAGGTACACCCAGGATACGACGAGGGTCACCACGCCAAAGGTTACGGCAGAGACAATCAGCGCTGCAGTGAAGATAAACCGCTTCAGGGTGGTGGAGGTATAGGAGACAAAGCTGCTGAGCAGTGACATGGCGTAATCCGTACTGTGTTCAGTGGAATTTTTAATGAAGCGCACGATAGCGTGTCGTGACTAAAAATTCAACTGATTGCATGCCGCAAAACGGTTAAGCCGGTTTTCATGCCGACAGCGGTATGCACGGGCACTGCCTTACCCTTTTTTATTCTGGTCGGCTTCCTGTTCGTCAATGTGCTTGATATCCTTGCCTTCAGAGCCCTCTTTAAATCCCTTGATCGCTTTCCCTAGAGAGCTGCCCAATTCCGGCAGCTTGCCCGGCCCAAAGATCACCAGCAGGATCACCCCGA
>CAZYMK010000465.1:0-2364 GCA_964648885.1 uncultured Geobacter sp.
CTGATGACTAATATGGTCATTTTAGGGTGGGCTGTCTACTCTTTTTCGGATGCTTAAAGTAATTCAGGTGGCTATAGAGTTTGGCTGTTAAGGCTTGTGCCTGGGGTGCCGATGTACTATAGAAGTAGCTATCTACACTGGTTACTTTAGATCGCACCATAAATAGGGGGTAACATGAAGATTTTACAGGGTATTATGTTGTTTGGGGTGTCTGTTGCGCTTGCCGGATGTTGTGGGGTGCCGTTAGGCGTCCCAAATACGGCAACACCGGTTGTGGTGGATAACGGAACGCAGGCTAGAGTTTTAGTGCCTTGCAGCAATGATAATCTGTGTGTTCGCAATACTTATGAAATTGCCAAGGATGTATGGTGTAATGGTGGCTGTTTCAAGGGGAGCACCTGTTGTCAGCAGGACTATCCGGTGTCATATCGCTCAAAGAACTGGGATTATGAATCAAGCAGGGTTGAATACATTTACATGCCGCGCACGTTAGTGGTGCAATAAACCAGAGGAGGATTGAATTGATGCGACAGTTACAAAAAGGCGCACTACTGCTGGCTTTTACACTACTAACCGGTTGTATGGCGACAACAACGAATTACCCAACGAATCCAACTGCCGGTACGCATCCCGCTGGTGAGATGGCTGCCATTCAGCCTGGCCAACGGTATGTTGCTTCAGAGCCGATAGGGGTGCAGCATAGTACCAGTACGGTTGGACGCTTTAATGCCAGAATGATATTTCTTGCAGACCAAATAGAGCGTAATGCAGACAGAAAAGCGCTCTCCAACACATTCATAGTCACCAGTTTTGTGAACCTTAACCGGCTATCCGAGACAACACCCTTTGGCCGTCTGGTGGCCGAAAACATGATACACGAGCTTCAAGTAAGGAAATGGCAAGTTTTTGAAGTTCGCCTTACCAAGGATATTATCGTTAATGAATCCGGTGAATTTTCTCTGAGTAGGGACATTAAAAAACTCAAGGAACAGTATAAAATTGGAGGGATTGTCACTGGGACATATTCGATATCTGGTGGTCATGTCATACTTAATGCCCGCGTGATTGATATCAATACAGGGGTTGTTGCCTCATCTGGTCAAATTCACTTGCCTGTCAATTGGTTTGTTGATGAATTACTGACACATGATGACAACATGAGAACAATGAAAGTCGTCGGTGATACGCCATACAGCTGTCGAGAACTTGGTACCTGCACGGCAACAACGCCTTTCCTGCCGTCATATTCTAAAACTCCAGGTGCCACTCCGTGATTATAAGGTTCGTAATTCTCGCCGTGCTGGTTTTGTTGCAAAGCGGTTGTGCCGGTACAATGCTGAACAGCCCGTGTACTGGCAGAACGTTGCCGCAATTGCTCGATGCAACTAACTTGAAAGCATTGTTTCAGGAAATGGCTTACGAGTTGTGCACTGACAGTTGCAGCGACTGCGCGGTGAGAGATGCTGATAAAGTGATGCAGGTCGTACCCACCTCATGCGGTCTTGAAGAGACAAGGCGGCAGACAGTGTTGGTCACTGACTTCGTTGATATCAAGTCGTTTATGCCTGAACACTCCGGGTTGTTGATGGGTGAGATGATGCGGGGCAGCCTCAACCGGGTCTGCTGTTACAAGATCGTCCAGGCAGAGTTCGGCAAATATTTCAAGCTGAATGAGCATGGGTTGGTCTCATTGACCCGTCGTATCAGCGAGGTTAAGCAGGATGACTACCAGCAGCCTGAAGCCGTTGTTGGTACCTATAACTATTTGAATAACAGTAAAGTGGTGCTGTTTGTACGCAGAATCAACACAACAACGGGGCATGTAGTTAAAATGGTGACCCGCGAAATTGATTATTCATGTCTTGGCAGGCAGATCAGTTACGGTGTCAGGTAATCATGCGTACAGCGCTTCTGCTTGCTGCTACGCTCGTAATACTGAGTGGTTGCGCGGCTGTACCTCCTCTGCATATGGGTACAGCCAATCTGCCGCCCCTTATGGCATTGGAGGAATTGGGGGGGAGCTACCAGAAGATTGGAAGAATCCAGGTGACCTGCAAAGTTTATGGAACGGATTACGCCGTTTCTCCAAATCTGCATGAATGGGCAATACTAGCGTTACGTGAAGAAGCAGGTAAGTTGAATGCCGATGCAGTAATTTTACCCGAAATATCCAGCAGGCAGATTGATATTGTCGTATTCCCTTCATTTCCTGCAACCGAGTACCGTGCGTCTGGAGTAGCTATCAAATTCGGGCGATAAATGATATGAGAATAGACCGCTCCAAGATGCTGGAAAGCCACCTTGCTTCACAGATGCAGGAGATCAGGCGTCAGCAATGGCTGGATGCCAGCAAAGAGGCAATTG